>CAIJZF010000096.1 GCA_903825095.1 uncultured Bacteroidota bacterium
GTGTAAATTCCAGACAAACTGACCCCCTTCCGCCATTTCAAATTGACCCCTCTAAAACAGATTTTATAATTTCCCGGTTTAGACCTAAAAATTGTACAAAGAGCTTGTTGTTTTCGATGAACAAAAATAACACTAAATTTTTATCCAGTTGTTTTAAATAATTGTTTCTGATTTTAATTTTCTCAATGATTCTCCCATTAGTTCTACCCTTACAGATTTATGAACTAGTCTATCAAGTATTGCATCGGCGACGGTTTGCTCGCCAATTATATCGTACCAATTTTTTACCGGCACTTGTGATGCAATAATGGTAGAACGTTTCCCATGTCTGTCTTCTACAATATCCATGAGCAAAGCCCTTCCGCTGGCATCAAAGGATTGGATTCCAAAATCATCTAATATAAGCAGGTCTTGTTTCTCTATTTTGGCAAGTTCCCTTATGTGTGAGCCATCTGCCTTAGCCATTTTTAAAACTGATAAAAGTTTTGCGGTACTGGCGTACAAAACTTTGTATCCAAGTAAACAAGCTTGATAACCGATTGCAGAAGCAATATAGCTTTTGCCTGTTCCTGTACTACCGGTTACAAAAACATCTTGTCCTGCTTTGATAAAATCGCAAGCGGTTAGTCGGTTGATTTGGTTTTTATCCAAGCCTCTGTCAGGGTTATAATCTATGCCAGCAATATCCGCTACATAGCGGAACTTAGCTATTTTAATATTCCTTTGTACACTTCGATGCTTACGGTCATCCCATTCACTTTGTACTAAGTACTCTGTCATTTCATCGTTAGTAAAAGCATTTGGTGGCGGCACTTCTACAAAGGCTTTAAATGCTGTCTGCATTCCATACAAACGCATTTGTTTCATTTTTTCTACTGTTTCGCTGTTCATTTAATTGTTGTTTTTATTTGATAAAATGTTTTACATAATTTGATTACCTATTATTCGTAATATTCTTGTCCACGTATATTTTCGTGTAAGGGTATAGAGGGGTTAGTTGGCTCGTCATCTTCAAAAGCAATGTTATCAGCCTTGGAACGCAGGATTTGATCGATGATGCCATAATTGTAAAGACCATAACCATCAGCTCTTCTGCAGGCATTAATCAATCTTTGCTTACCTACACGTTTAGCAAGATTTAAAACACCCGAACAAGATTTGTAGCTTTGTTCCGGATACATCTCTCTTGATAATATTTTAGAGATATAGTTGGCTACAACTTCATCTATGGCTGTTGCCATCTCCATAAATTTTTGTGGATTCCATTCCGATAAATACTTATGCTGGGAAGCTAAGTGGTCTTGAATCGTAATATACTTATGCCCTTTGCCGGAGAACCGATCATGCACTGCTACTATTTCTATGTCATCATATACAGATAGCTTTCTGGTACTATATTTTATTTTTAAGCGTTTGCCAATCAACTTAAACGGAACACTATAGTAACGCTTGTCTACACTAAGCAATACATGCCCATATTTGTTTACAGTTGATAACTGTACACTCATTAACTCAAAGGGATAGGGGTTTAATGGTTGCAAGGTTTGTCTTTCAAGTTCTTCAAACTGTTGCAGTCTGCTATATTTTTGTCCAGTAAGAAGGCTGCTGTTATGCACTTGCAGATGCTGTAGGATATCAATGTTCAGATCATCCAGACTGTGATAAACCTTGGAATCTATTTTAGAAAAAATAGTGGTGTAAATAATTTTCACAGCACCTTCTACCAATGCTTTATCCTTAGGTTTATACGTTCGTGTTGGAAAACCAAAAGTGTGGTAATGCTCTGCAAAGGCTGCAAAATTATCGTTAAGTTGTGCTTCGTATTTACTTGCCTTAGTTACTGCCGATTTTAAATTATCGGGCACAATAGCCTGTGGGACACCTCCGTAAAAATGTAATGCTTGCTCGCATCCCATTATAAAATCTTCTTTCCTTTGCGATGCCATTGCCATTACAAAAGTGAGCTGACTGCATCCCAAAATAGCTACAAATACTTCTACATCTGTTATCTCGCCGCTCAACTTATCTACTACCTGCAATTTTTTACCTGTATAATCTACAAACATTTTATCGCCTGCCTTATGTTCCATCCGCATGGAACCCTTACCCTGATGTGTAAACGCATTTAATCTTTCTCTAAACGCAGAGCTTTTATATCCATCAGGGCATGATGCAATATATTTTTCATACACCATCTGTTTAGTTACGCCTCGTTTCTTGAGCATACTAACTAAGGATGGAAGCATGGCTTCTAAATCTGTTACTCGTTTATCTGGTATAGCAACGGACGGCTTTACCAAAAAGGCTTTGGACATCTGAGCATCACTCATTCTGTCGAGTTCTTCCAGTGTTATTTTTAATTGAACGTAGCGATATAAATACTTTTTAACTGTATTACGTGCCACTCCTGTAGACTGGCTAATATATTTTGTTCCTTTACCGCTTGCGTATAGGCGCAGTACCTGACGTATTGTAAACATCTCAATGGTTTTGTTGGACATGGTGTAATTGAACTTATTGATGAATCAATAACCTCAA
>CAIJZF010000097.1 GCA_903825095.1 uncultured Bacteroidota bacterium
ACTTAGAGGTGCAAAAGGGGGCTATTTAGTAGCTGCTTCTCAAAACAGAGGGCCCTTAAAACTGTATACCTTAAAAAAGAAGACGAATATTTTGAATATACAACCGGGTGATGCAACAGCCATTATTGAATATGCTAATGGTAAAAAAAGAAAAGAAGAGTTTTATTATGGCAATTCATTTCTGTCGCAATCGGCCCGTTTTATAAGCTATAATGAAAAAGTAAAACTGATAACAATCATAGACCAAAAAGGGGTAACTAGAAAAAACAATAATTAAATTAGACGCATTCCACAAACTTAAATGAAAGTAAAATGAAAAAGATTTTTAAACCTTATTACAGTCTAATGGTGATTGCATTTTTTCTTGTTTCTTGTTCTCAAAACAAGCCAGCGCCTTTAAATGAGGTAGATGTATTAATTAATAATGAAGACCAATTAACACAGGTAATTATTTATGACGTATTTACACCTCCTGTAGCTAGTCGAATTTATGTATACTCTTCTTTAGCTTCTTATGAAGCCATTCGATTTGCCAAAGAAGGAACCAGTTCTATCGCAGAAAAATTAAATGGTTTTGGTAAAATGCCTACACCCGAAAAAGGCAAAAAATATAATTTTACATTAGCAGCCACTAAGGCTTTTTTTAAAGTAGTTAGAAATGTTAAAGTATTTTCTGTAGACTCATTAACTAAATATGAGCAGTCGGTGTATGATAATTACAAAGCAAATTTAGACGAAGCCACTTATAAAAATTCAGTTGCCTTTGGCGATACTGTAGCAGGTTCTATTTTAGCCAGAGCCAAAACAGATGGCTATGCTATTTCAAGAGGTAAACAAAAATATTTAGGTAGCAATGAACCAGGCAAATGGCGTCCTACACCTCCCGATTATTTAGATGGGGTAGAATGGTGTTGGAATACCATGAAGCCCATGGTACTCGATTCAGCTTCACAGTTTATGCCTAATAGACCCCCTAAATATGAATCTAAACCAGGTACTACTTTCTATGGTATGATGAAGGAGGTGTATGATATCAATAAAAATTTAACTGATGAGCAAAAGCTAATTGCTAAGTATTGGGATGACAACCCTTTTGTAATTGAGCATGCTGGTCATATGGTATATGGTAATAAAAAAATTACACCAGGCGGACACTGGATAGGTATCACAGCGCAAGTAGTGAAACAAACTAATGCAGATCCTGTAAAATCGGCCCAGTCCTTTGCTCTAACAGCAGTGGCATTGTATGATGGCTTTATTTCTTGTTGGGATGAAAAATACAGAAGTAGTTATGTAAGACCTGTAACTGTCATTAATGAATTAATAGATAAAAACTGGTTGCCATTATTACAAACACCGCCTTTCCCTGAATATACAAGTGGCCATAGTACTATTACTGCATCGGCAGCAACTGTGCTTACTAAATTGTATGGAGAGAATTTTGCTTTCGAAGACTCTAGCGATTATCACTATATAGGATTAAAAAGAAAATTTAATTCTTTCCAAGCTGCTGCAGCCGAGGCGTCCATGAGTAGAGTATACGGTGGTATTCATTATGTATTAAGTGTGAATACTGGATCGGAACAAGGAAAGAAAGTAGGAGGCTTAGTAGTAAAAAAATTATTAGAATAACTAAATTATAAACAAACCATGTCTACAAAAAATCAAACCTATGATGCCATTGTGATTGGCTCTGGAATTAGTGGAGGATGGGCTGCTAAAGAACTATGTGAAAAAGGTTTAAAAACATTAGTACTTGAACGCGGTCGTGATGTAGTGCATTTAAAAGATTATCCTACAGCTACTAAACATCCTTGGGAGTTTCCACATAGGGGAGGTAAAACCATTGAGCTTGTAAAAGACAATCCTATTGTTGACAGATGTTATGCGTATAATGAAACCTCTGCACATTTTTTTGTGAAAGACAATGAACACCCTTATGTACAAGAAAAACCTTATGATTGGATTAGAGGTTATCAAGTAGGCGGTAAAAGTTTATTATGGGCGCGTCAAACACAAAGGTGGAGTAGATATGATTTTGAAGGACCTGCTAGAGATGGATTTGGTGAATGGCCCATCACTTATGATGAATTAGCGCCTTGGTATAGTCATGTAGAATTATTCGCGGGCATAAGTGGTAACTATGATAAGTTAGATACTTTACCCGATGGTGAATTCTTACCAGCTTGGGAAATGACAGGAGTAGAGAAAGGTATGCAGTCTAATATTATGAAAAAATTTAAGGACCGTAATGTAGTGCAAGGAAGATGCGCACATTTGACGGTTCCAAAACCCATACATATTGAACAAGGTCGTAACCAGTGCCAGGCTCGTTCCTTATGCGAAAGAGGCTGCCCATTTGGGGGTTATTTTAGTTCTAATGCTTCTACTATACCTTGGGCACAGAAGACAGGTAATTTAACCCTGCAAACTAATTCTGTGGTGCATTCTATTATTTATGATGAAGCCAAGCAGAAGGCAACAGGCGTAAGAGTCATAGATAGCAATACCAATAAAGTAACAGAGTATTTTGCTAAAATTATTTTCTTAAATGCAGCTACCTTAAATACAAATTTGATTTTATTAAATTCTACTTCTAAGCGTTTCCCAAATGGTTTAGGCAATGACAATGGTTTATTAGGAAAATATGTAGCCTTTCATAATTATAGAGGTAAGTTATCTGCATCCATAGACGGACCCATGGATGAATACTATTATGGCCGTCGTCCTACACAACCCATGATGCCTAATTTTAGAAATGTACATAAACAAGAAATGCAATTTCAAAGAGGCTATATGACTTTCTTTGGAGCAGGCAGAGGCCGTGCCCATGCAGAGGGCGTGGGTGGTGAGTTTAAAGAGGCCATTTCAGAACCAGGTAATTGGTATGTGTCCATGATGATGCAAGGAGAAACGATTCCTAAGAAAACGAATCATGTAAGATTAAGTACCGATCAAAAAGATAAATGGGGCATACCTCAATTAATTACTTCAGTGGATTATGATCAGAACGATATTTTATCTATGAACGATTTTATACAAACGGGCTCTGAAATGTTGGAGGCTGCTGGTTGTAAGAATATAGTTTCTGGTGATACCAAACAAGCGCCTGGTTTAGACATTCACGAAATGGGAGGGGTAAGAATGGGAAAAGACCCTGCTACTTCTTTATTGAATGAGCACAATCAAATGCATTTATGTAAAAATGTATTTGTAACCGACGGTGCCTGTATGGTAAGCACTGGCACACAAAATCCTTCCCTTACTTTTATGGCTATTACTGCAAGGGCTGCTAATTATGCAGTAGAGGCTTTAAAGAAAATGGAAATATAAAAATAATAAATGCAAAAATTAAAGCGTTTTATAAAGGTTGTTTTACTTTTTATAAGTATCGTAACTACCAATTTTCTTACTGCGAATTTTTTGCAGGCACAACAATGGACAAGCTCTGCAGACGGGCTTTTACAATTTGCTAAAACTTCTATTCAAAAACTACCCAATGCAACTGCGATACCTG
>CAIJZF010000098.1 GCA_903825095.1 uncultured Bacteroidota bacterium
AAAAATATCGTACGCTAAATAATCAACCTATGAAAACTGTCGTAAAGAAAAAGTTAGACATTTTTAACCTCTTTTATAGTGGAGCAGCTGTTGTAATCTTAATTGGTGTAATTGCGAAGCTATTGGAGTGGCCTGCCCAGGATTTATTAATTACGGGAGGATTGGCCATTGAAGCGGTGGTTTTTGGGGTATCAGCCGTTAAGTTTGTGGAAGTGACTGAAAAACAAGAAGTTGCGACTGAGGCTACCTTATCCAAGGTAGCGGAGGGCTTAGGCCAAATAGCAGCCAATGCGAGTGGCACAGGTGCAGGCGATACCTATGTAAATATACAAACGGGTACGGTGGAAGGTCCTGGAAGCGTTGAGGCAAGTAAATCAGATACCGGTGTAACTGATAAAAAGTTGGCCATTGAGATTAACGCACCATTAACTCCGCCTATAAACACGAGTCATACTTTATGGCAATTAGAACAAATGGATATTTTAAGCTTGGCGAAAGATCTATTTTTTCAACCTAAATGGGATGAGTTATTGTCAGATGAGTACAACCAATTAAGTATATTTTTTAAACGTGTTTTTGATAAAAAACTACCTAACAAAGAGGCCTTACCATTTTTACTGCAATTTCCAGTAAAGTTGCCAGTGCCTGAGTTAAATAAATTATCCATCGACAAAGTACATACAGTAGACACCAATGACATTGAACTATTATGTAAAGCGTTCAGATTAATTAATTACAATTCATTTTTCGAGAACTTTATTTTAGAATCAAAAGAGGAGAGCGCTACCATCAGACCTAAAAAGGCAGGTGACGTACAAGTGTATGGTGGGGAGGATGAAATTGTATTAGCGCATTTAAATAAATATTATAGTTCGGAGCTGATCGTAAGTCCAGCGATAGAGTGTATCCAAGGCTCCATTAGATTAAAGGGTCAGCTGTTATTAGAATACTTTATCCAAAAGGTGGACGTAAAAAATGAAGAGGAGCTTAAATCACTTATTGAGTTATTAGATAATCAATCAGATGAATTAAAATTAAAGCTTTGGTCTAAGTTTAAGAAGATCAGATATAACCATTTAACAAATGATGGGTATTCTTACTTGAAGATATTAATTCAGTCTTCAAATTCATTTATGAATAGCAATAATGGGATTCAGCTATTTAATAGATTGATAGAGTTTCAGATCAGTGATAAAAAAATAATCAATTTACAAGATGTGGTAAACTATAGTGCAGACACGATTTATTTTGGATCAAAGAATGAGTATAGTGTTAGCTTAAAAGAGTTGTTTTTAAATAGTGAATTAGAGAACTTAGGTTATATCAATACTATCATTGAAAAATTAGTATCAGACAATGTTGCACCTAAATCTAAACTAGTTCAGTTGTTTAATTTAAGTGAGCATGACTCTAAGAAGGAAGTATTTGATAAGTTAAACCATCATTTAACAAAAACAAATACAAGTCCAAGTGGCGCTCAATTGGCCTTTGTGTTACTATACAAACAATATTCAAATTCTTAAACCTAGTATTTTATGGCGGAAGGGCATGTTGACGTCAAAAGATACCAGATTATAAGTCTTTTGTACATCGTATTTATTTGTTTCTCAGTAATTAATATCAAGATATCGGTATTGGATTCTAATATCTATACAATTAAGTCATTGCAATCTATTGATAAAGAGGAATTAAAGAAAGTAGATATTAGTAACAAGATCATTGCGGACAATATTGATTTATTAAATAAGAGTTCAAAGGCGGTTTCGTATTTAAAGATAAGAACTAGATTAAGTGCGAGTAGTAAAGTGGTGTATGATGTTTTAAAGCATGTGGATGATGAATTTGCAAAAAAGAAGACTACACTTTTAAAGCAGTTTAATGGCAGGAACTTAATTGAGGAGATTTTAAAAGGGGATAAGGGGGTTAAGGTGTTGGAAAAGGATTTATTTGAGTTATCGGATTTTATAAAAAAGGCGCCATATAAAATACAAACCTCACTGGATTCATTAATACCTATTCAAAAAGTGGTCACCACGATTAAAGGTAAAGAAGAGGAGTGGGAGTATTATTTATTCATGCACAAGCCTTCTGCAATTAGTTATATGCAACTAGAGCGTATTAAGTTATTAATCACCAAAACGCAGTTATTGTATCAAGAGGCAGCACTTGCGGAGATAGGGTATCAACCCACTTATTTTTCTCAATTTAATCCCAAGTTGTATGTGTTAAAGGCAAGTGTTAAAGAGTACAAGGAGGAGGAGATTATTCAACCGGGACAAAAGGTGATTAGTGTCAATGACGAAGTTTTTGATGACTTATTTAAAAAGATTTTAGCGTCTTTACATACAGAGAACATTTTTGTTGGTTTAAACAATACGCTACTTAGTGATTTTGATTTTATGATGGGCAAGGATTTTGAAGTTGAGATTTTGCCTAAAGTGAACATCGTAAAGGCGAATAATAATTATAGGGTAATGTTTAATAGGACGGGAGAGTATATGTTGCGTTTTTATGACATGAGAAAGGACAAAAAAGTATTGTTTGAGAAAAAGATAAATGTGAATCCGATACCAGACCCAATAGTAAAAGTGAGGGGTGATAATTTAAGTAATTATGCCATATCGGTAAAGGATTTATTAAGTGCGGAGCGCTTAGAGGCGAAGCTAGAGATTAATAATTTGAACTTTTTCCCAGGAAGAATTAATAGCTATAAAGTGATTCGTATACATAATGGTAAGGAGGAAGAGTCGGTTAATAACTATGGAGAGTTATTCCAATCACCTACACAAAAGGTACTTGGGGCACTCAAGAAAAATGATTTATTAATTTTTGACAATGTAAATATGTCATTAGTGGATGGATCTACAAGAACATCGGCGCCCATCATTTATAAAATAACGGATTAAAAAAATATAGAGTAAGAAAATAATGGTTCATATTTTGCAAATAATAAAAAGGAGTTTAAGCGCTATAATGATACTGTCATTGGTTAGTGTATGTGCACCCACATTTGGTCAGGATACGCTTGCAGGAAGTTATCCAGCGCTTTCGATAAAGTCGGGTAATCACGTTATCAAAAGTGTGGTAACGGTGAAGGGGAGGTTGGATATAGAAGCTGGCGCAAGGATTGAGTTAATTGAAGCGGGGATCATTGTTTGCGAAGGGGCTGTGAACATTAAAGGGGAGTCGAACAATAAGGTGGAGATTTTTGGTAAAACTAATATGGAGGGTGTGGGTATGGTGATAAGAGGTTTGGACTCGAGTAGTAATAGTAATGTGGATATCAGATATACGACTTTTAAGTCCTTACAGATGCCACTATTTTTTGACTTTGGATGGAAAAGAGAAGGGGTGAATATTAGTGATAATAACTTCATCAATAATATTGGGAAGGTATCGGTTATACAGGTGTTGAATCCACCTTTTAATTTTAATATGGATTCAAGCTATATAGACTTCAAGGTAAAAAACAATATATTTTCAGGGAACAATGCAGCTTTGTATTTTGAAGATTTAAAAAGCGATCATCTCAATTATGAGATCAGTAATAATGCAATTGTAGGCAATAGTGTATATGGGTTTAAGAATTACAATATTTCAACAAACGTATTATATGGTAGGGTGGATCAATTATTTTCAAGATTTAATCCAAAGATCGAGAACAATAGTTTTGCCTTTAATTATTTAATAGACAATATTACAGATACGGTGGTTCACTTGGCAAATTTTGGTGTTTATGGAACGGACAAGATCATTGATTTTAAGAATAATTATTTAGGGTCGGTGAATAAGGCGAGGATACAGAAAAGTATATATGATCAAGCATTAAATTATAATGCACCGAAGGTGGAGTTTGAGCCATTTTTATCAGCCCCTACAGAAACAATCCCCTCCCATGTATTTGAGATAAATAATTTAGATAATACAGAATTAGCGGATACGATTATTATTAAAGAGCCACTTAAGGGGTTGGTACTGAAATCGAATGCTACCTTAAATTATGCTAAAGTAAAATTTGGGTATACCTATTTTAAAGATGATAGTAGTTTAAAGAAAGTAGATACAACGTTGACCTATGATGTTCAACCCAATGGGAATAGTACAAAGTTGACCATTACCAAAAGCGTGAATGCTGCTAAAAAGGCGGGGTATTATACTATTGGAGATATTATTGATGCCAAAGGAGGGTATGCTCCTGAAGTGAAGGTGGGATATATCGCTTATCTGAATGATTTAAGAAGAAGAAAGCTGATTGCAGAATTATTGAAAGATAAGAAAACAGAAGATAGCATAAAGCAGCCACCACCACCAGTAGACTCAATTAAAAATCAGTTTCAAAAAATTGAGGCTCCTCAAAAAAG
>CAIJZF010000099.1 GCA_903825095.1 uncultured Bacteroidota bacterium
ATACATCACAATTAACACAATTAAAATAAAAATGATAAAATCAAGTTTAAAGTTAGTGGCTGCTATTGTCTTGCTTGCAAGTTGTAATCAATATGAAAAAGCCCCATCTGGTATGCCTTATAAAATTACACACGGTAGTGGTAATGAAAAATTATTACAACAAGGCCAGTTCGTTAAATTAAATGTAGAGTATAAGTTAAAATCTAAAGACACTACTTTAAGTTCAACTTTTGGTGTAATACCTGTTTATTTTCCTATTGACACAGCTCGTTTAGGTAAGTATACATTCACTGAAGTAATTATGAAATGTAGAAAAGGAGATAAGGTTGAATTCTCTTTAAGTGTAGATACTTTAGTAAGCATGAAAGTGTTACAATTAAATGAAGTATTTAAAACTAAAGACATCATTTTAGGTAAGGCTGAAATTGTAGATGTATTCACTGATGTTAAATTAGTAGATGCCGATTACAAGAAAGAACAAGACAAAGAAAAAGCAAAAGAGATTGGCATTATTGCCGCTTATTTAGCTAAAAATAAAATTACGGCAGTACAATCTCCAGAAGGCGTATTTGTTGTAACTAAAGAAGCTGGAGATGCTTCTAACAGAATTGATTCTACAAAAGTAGCTAGCGTATACTACAAAGGATATACATTAAAAGGGGAAGTGTTTGATTCAAACATGAAACCAAACGATCCTGCTGCTAAGCCTTACGATGTAAAAGTAGGAACAGGTAGTGTAATTCCAGGTTGGGATATTGGATTAAAGTATTTTGGTAAAGGTGGTAAAGGCGTTATTTATATACCCGCTATGTTGGCTTATGGCCCACAAGCAAATGGTGTAATCAAGGCTTATGACAATTTAGCTTTTGATATTGAAATTCAAGATGTAACTGCTGCTCCAAAAGCAAGCACTATTGCACCTCCACCGCCACCAGTAGTAAAATAAAGATTGTAATAGATAAGTTTACAAAGAATAATTAAAAAAATTCTTTTTGCAATTGAAAATATAAAATGCTTCTCCTAATAAGAGGAGCATTTTTATTTTAGATAAGGTAGTAATTGAATAATTTCTGCTGCCTCTTTCACATCATGCACTCTGAGTATGTTTGCTCCATTTAATAATGCCACAGTATTTGCTACCGTGGTAGCATTTAAAGCCTCTTTAGATTCAATGCCCAAGGTTTTATATAAACTAGATTTTCTAGAAGCCCCTAATAAAATAGGAAGGCCCAATACTTTTAAGGATGCTAATTTTCTAAGAATGGTAAAATTTTCTTCCACCGTTTTTCCAAATCCAAAACCTGGGTCAATGACCCAATTGTAAATACCGTATTTAGCTAGTAATTTCTTTTTTGATTCAAAATAGGATAGCAGAGATTCCATTATATCTTCTCTAGGCTCCACTGTATGCATATTTTCAATACCTCCCGTTAAATGCATACCAATATAGCTTGCATTGTATTTAGCCACCACAGTCAATATATTTTCATCAATACTTGCACAACTAATATCATTTATTATGTGCGCACCAGCTTCTAAGGCAGCTTCCGCAACCCTTGCATAAAAAGTATCCACCGAAATAAGTTGTTGAGGATATTTTTCACTAATGGCTTTAACTATTGGAACAAGCCTTTCTATTTCAATTTCCACCCCTTCCATATTGGCACCAGGTCTTGTACTTTGCGCGCCTATATCAATAATGCTAGCCCCTTGTTTTATAAAGGCTTCTGTTTGAGCTAAAGCACTTTCTATATTTGAATGCCTGCTCGCTGCATAAAAGGAGTCCGGGGTAATATTTAAAATACCCATCACCTGGGGGGTATTAATTTGCCAGTCTAAATGCTTGGCAGGTATTTTAAACATAGTTTTAATTTAAGCTTAATTGATTATCTTGCAGTGGTTCAAAGATATTAATTAACAAAGTAATCGGACGAAATTTAATGAGTCAAACTTCCGCACAATTTGATCAAGCTATTGCTTCTTGCAGCGACATCTTTATTAAAAAAACAAAGGACTATGGTACCGCATGGAGAGTCCTTAGAATTATCTCTGTGGTAGACCAAATATTCATAAAGGCCTTGCGCATTAGAACCATTCAGGACTTAGGTACACAGAAAGTGGAGGACGATATTCAATCTGAATTTAAAGGCATACTAAATTATGCCGTTATTGGTTTAATACAATTAAAATTGGGCGATCCTAAAGTAGATGAGCTTCCTGTGGATCAAGTACAGGCTCTTTACCAAGAAAATGTTTTGTTTGCCAAAACCACCATGATGGATAAAAATCATGACTATGGGGAAGCTTGGAGAGATATGAGTCAAGAAAGTTATGCCGATTTAATTTTAATGAAATTAATGCGCATTCGACAAATTTTAACCAACGATGGTAAAACACTAATAAGTGAAGGTATCGATGCCAATTTTGTTGACATTCTTAATTATTCAGCATTTGCCTTAATACAAATGGCAGAAGGTAAACACTAAAAATAAGGTATGCAAAACTTCCTTAAAATTTTACGCTGGACAGTAGGTTTACTTTTTATTTTTTCTGGTTTAATTAAAGCCAATGACCCCTTGGGCCTTAGCTATAAAATGCAAGAGTTTTTCGATGTATGGGGTGTTCAATTTTTAAATGATTATACTTTAGCCTTTGCGCTTGTGATGAATACACTTGAAATAGTAGCAGGTATTGCCTTACTCATTCAATTTCCATATAAACAAACCCTTTGGTTATTACTTGGGCTTATTGTATTTTTTAGTTTCCTTACTGGCTATGCCTTGTTTTCAGGTAAAATAAAAACCTGTGGTTGCTTTGGTGACTGCATTCCATTAACCCCCAAGACCTCCTTTATTAAAGACATTGTGCTTTTAGTGTCCATTGTTATTTTATTAATAAATCATAAAAAAGCCAAGTCCAATACCCATAAGTATTTAGGCATTTTTGTTTTACTCTTAGCTACAACAAGCGTTGGCTACGGGCAATATTATGTTTTAGATCATTTACCCTTTATAGACTGCTTGCCTTATAAAGCAGGTAATGATATTGTAGAAAAAATGAAACAACCTGATGGCGCTATCAAAGACAGTGTTTCCATTCAAATGGAATTTGAGAAAGACGGCAAGGCTTACTTTTTTGATGCCAATCATTTTCCAGAAAATTTTGATTCTACCTATGTATATAAAAATAGAAAAGAAGTAGTTGTGAGTAAAGGCAATGGTTTAGTTCCCGCCATTGTAGATTTTGAAATTACGAATCTAAATGGGGTAGATACTACTCAGGCTTTATTTGCCACTGAAATTCCTTATGTCTTAGTATTAGCTGGCAAGATTGAAGCCAATGTTCCTTGGGAGAATTTGCTTTCCTCTTTGCACAAAAAATATAAGTTAGTATATGTTGTAACATCAGATAAAGCAGGTGCTCAACAATTTTTACCCAAAGAAAATATTTTAATAGGGGATATTACTATGCTTAAAACTGCAGCCCGCGTTTGGCCAAGTTTAGTTGTCATGAATGGTTCTACTATTATGCAAAAAACTAGCTACATCGATTACTTAAGAAACTAACTACCAAATAATTTAATTGTAAAAGTTTTATTTAGAATAGTAAAATTATAAATTGTAGAAGTAAAATTTGAATAATAAAAGTATACTAAGAATACTACTCCTTATTTAATAATTACTTCGGTGACTGTATTTTCACCCATCTTCTCATTCACCCTTTCTATAATTTGTAATTTCTGAAAACCTAATTCGTTTTTCAAAGGGCCCACACTGGTTTGTATAAATAACTTCTGATTAAAGATGTATATTTTGTCGGTGTACTTTGCAATGGTCACACCCATTAACTCTAGCCAAACATCTTCTATTTGAGCAGACCTGATGCCATTTTTTAATTTGCTTCCTTGTACAAAGTTCTTAAGTGCTTCGCCTAATTTAAATGTTCCCATAGAAGGCACAATTTAGGGCTTATTATAGTTCTATCAACTGATAAT
>CAIJZF010000100.1 GCA_903825095.1 uncultured Bacteroidota bacterium
AATACCTTTCATCTGTTTTGCGGTTTATGCCCCGCGCTTGGTTCTGAGGACATCCGATGATGATGCTACACTATTATCTTGCGATTTTTAGTAGCTCGGATTCAATCCCTGTTTGCTGCCGACCTTTTCCGTGGTTTTCCCAATTTGTGATTGGGAAGAGGAAGTACCGGAAGTAAACAAACCTCGAAGGGCCTGTTTATATTTTACTTATTCAACCAGCGCTCCTTTCTCAACTACTGCATAATGGGTAGTGATTGGGAGATGGTATTTATAAATACTTATGCTTTAATTTCCACCTCAACACCTGATGGTAAGTCTAACTTACTTAGGGCGTCTACTGTTTTAGAAGAAGAAGTGTAGATATCCAATAAACGCTTGTGCGTTGCTAATTGGAACTGCTCACGACTTTTCTTATTCGCATGCGGTGAACGTAATACAGTAAATATGCGTTTGTGTGTAGGTAAAGGAATAGGACCTGTAACTACTGCACCAGTACTGCGTACGGTTTTTACGATTTTCTCAGCAGACTTGTCTACCAAGTTGTGATCGTAAGATTGTAATTTTATTCTAATTCTTTGAGACATAGCTATTTTTCCCAAATTATCTTGGGGTTGCAAAGGTAATGGGTTGTGCCGTAACATTCAAGAAATATTGCCCTTTTTTTGAAATATTTTTTTTAAAAGATGCCGGCACTAAAAAAGCCCCAAAAAGGGGCTTTTAATATCATTAGAGTGGTTTTTGCGACCTTTATATTATTTAAAAGGTCTCAAAAACCAAAAAGCCCCTCTCTGGTGAAAGAGAAGGGCTTTTTTATATTGATAATCAATGATTTGACTATTCGTCGTCTTTTACTTTGCCTTTGTTCTTCGCCATCACCTCTTCCGCAATATTGTTCGGTGCTGGGTTATAGTGACTAAACTCCATGGTTGAAGTTGCACGACCAGAACTTAATGAACGCAATTGAGTTACATATCCAAACATCTCGCTCAAAGGCACTTTTGCTTTTATCACTTGTAAGTTACCACGGCTATCCATCCCTTCTAACATACCACGACGACGGTTTAAGTCACCAGTCACATCACCCATGTATTGGTCTGGAGTCACTACTTCCACTTTCATGATAGGTTCTAATAAAGTAGGCTTTGCTTTTTTACCTGCATTTCTGAAGGCAGCTTTAGCACACAATTCAAATGACATTGAATCAGAATCCACATCATGGTAGCTACCATCTGTGATACGTACTTTCATGTTGTTGACTGGATAACCAGCTAAAACACCCGTAGTCATTGAAGTTTCAAAACCTTTATTAATCGCAGGAATAAATTCTTTTGGAATTGATCCTCCGAAAATATCATTTACAAATTGGAAATGCTTGTCTTTATTTTCTGTCATCCATGCTTCATCTGCTGGTCCAATTTCAAATTCGATATCGGCAAATTTACCACGACCACCTGATTGCTTTTTCAACACTTCACGGTGCTCGATCATTTTACCAAATGCCTCTTTGTAGGCTACCTGCGGATTACCTTGGTTGATTTCTACTTTAAACTCACGACGCATACGATCTACAATAATCTCTAAGTGTAATTCACCCATACCTGATAAAATGGTTTGACCAGTATCTTCGTCTGTCTTCACACGCAAAGTAGGATCTTCCTCTACTAACTTAGCAATGGCCATACCCATTTTATCAACGTCAGCTTGCGTCTTAGGCTCCACTGCTACCGAGATAACGGGTTCTGGAATAAACATATTCTCTAATACAATTGGATGGTTCTCATCACATAAAGTATCTCCTGTTTTAATTTCTTTAAATCCAACTGCTGCTGCGATATCACCTGCTTCGATAAAATCGATTGGGTTTTGTTTGTTCGCAAACATTTTCATGATACGAGA
>CAIJZF010000101.1 GCA_903825095.1 uncultured Bacteroidota bacterium
AAATAACTTCTATAAAATCCTTTTAATACTAAATAATCTTTGGTTGTATTGGACGATACAACTACATCATCTAATTTCCATGTAATGGGAGTAAGAAATATTGTATCATTGGTTTTGATAAAATTAGTTTTAATAGATTTAGGTTGATACGATATGTGTGAAAAAGATAGTGTATTATCATTAATTAATAATTCTTTTGCAATAAGAACTATACCGTCTATATCTGAAATTGTTGTAAAAGTATTTGAACCTAAAACAACAGAAACATTTGGTATTGGTGTCTTGTTTATTGTATCAAATATTACAATTTGACTATAACCAATTTGAACAATTAAAGTAAAAATAAGGTAGGTAAAAAATTTCTTCACTAATTCTTTTTAACTCGTGAAACTATCCTAACAATAAACGAAAAGAATAAACCCAATATAACAACCTTATTCCATTTATTTTCAGGATTTTCCTTTTCTAATAAAATATAAGATAGAATAAATAAAATAATTGCAATTATATTCCAAGTGGTTTCCTTATTGAATTTCAAAATAGTTTATTTATTTTTCAATTTATTATTTCATTTTCAACTTTACTATACTTTTTATAAATGTATGGTAAAAGAAATCGGAGTGTCAACAATACAAAAATAAAAACTTTCAAAAGTATATTGCTATTTTGAAATGTAAACATATAGAAAAATGAACCAATAATCAATAACGATAAAATAAATTGAATAACTTTCATATTATATTTCATTTATTTAGTTTGAGTAGTATTATCAACAGAGTTCCAACCATCCACAACACCTCTCTTAACATCATTGTAATTAGTGATAACACCAACAACTAATACTACTACTAATAACTTACCCCAATGTTTTACAATTAGGTTTTGAATATCATTTACAAACTCTTTCATACTGATTTGTTTAATTTTCTATATTCTTTGTATATCAATAAAGTCAAAGTAGAAAATATTAGAAAGGAAATTGTGGGTATTATACTTTTCGTTAATGATACACCAATATTCCTAATTAAGTTAAATAATGATAATAAGGTAAGAATTAGATTTAATACCAAAACAACCTTAATCTTTTTCGGTTCTTTCATACCTCTAATTTAGTCAAAATTTTCATAATTGTATTTCCATGGTAGTTTATGATTTTTTATAAAAATATATCGGTTATGTTTCCATAACCAAATCGGTTATGTTTTAATATTATGCCTAAATTTAACATTGATAATCAATTATTTATGCACTCAACTCTATCCTGTCTTCCCGACCAAAAAAGAAAACATAAGCCTCAACGAAAGTTGAGGCTTTGTTATTTAACGAATGAGCAAATCAAGTTTACTTGAAATTTATCAAGGCCCACTTCAACAAACTATTATTCTCTTTAGGCAGGTCTAATTTCTTTTTAATATTATAGCGGTGGTTACGAATAGTCTTTTCAGATACAAATAATATTGCAGCTATCTCTTTACTCTTTTTTTGTTCAGCAATTAACTGAAGTACTCTGCTTTCAGTCGCTGTTAGTTTTTTATTCATAGCTTATACTACTTGTTTAGTTGTATAAACTTATTACATATAAAATAATTCTAGATTAAACTAGTTTAAGAAATTGCTCTATGAATAGATTATTTGTAAAATTTTATGATTTTTTACTAAATCTGATTAAACTAGTTTAATCAAATAGGTAGAAATAATAATACGCTTAAACTATTTTAAGATAGGTTTAAGCTGTTCAAACTTGCCATCAATGGCTTGAGTATCGTAGTTTAAGCCTAGTATATGCGCTACTAATGGATAAATATTTACGTTTTCAAAACCCTCAATTGTAATCCCTTTTTTAAAGGCAGGGCCCCAAGCCATAAAGCTGGCGCGCATTTCAGGCATATGGTTATCAAAACCATGTTTACCTATAGTGGGTTTAGACTTTGATAAATTAAAAACTTTAGGAAAATGAGGCACCACAATTAAATCTCCTAATCTGTTAAACTTATCATCTGCTTTTTTATGATGCCAGTAGGCTGGAGTCTCATCTAGTTTATACACTGTAACACTGGTATCATTTTTAAGCGCATTATAAGTAGGTTCAATTTTCGATTTATCCTTAGCATATAAATGTAATTGCGTATCGCCCCAAGGCACTGTAAAATAAGCGGTATCAATACTAGAAGGAAGTGGTTTAGCATTTTCATTATCTACTTTGGCCATCCCATGGTCTGAAACAAAAATATAGTTAATAGGCAAATGCAAACTTGAAAGTGATTCTTGCAAGGCATTAATACTACTATCTACAAATTGAACCGATTTTTTTACGCGTATATCGTCTGGGCCAAAATTATGAGCATCGTGGTCTACATCGGGGAAGTAAAAAGTAATCAAGTGTGGGCGCTGGTCTTCCGGAAGGCTTAACCAATCCTTAACGGCTTTAATACGCGTTGCAATATCAATTTTCTCATTATAGATATAATGATAAGTAGGTTTAATACCTTGTATATCGGCCTCTGATGCTACCCAATAAAAGCTAGCGCTAATCATTTTTTGTTGCTCTGCTAAAACCCATAGTGGTGTTCCTCCATACCATTTACCTTCAGCTACCATTTTCTTATTACCCATATTATAAAAAGCGCCTGATGCTACATCGATATAACTATTATCTACAAGTCCATGATGAGAAGGGTATAAACCCGTTACAATACTATAATGGTTCGGAAAAGTGACAGAAGGATAAGAAGGTATCATATATTTTCCACGAACCCCTTTTGAAGAAAGGGCCTGTAATTTTTTGGCTTCGTATAGTTCAGTAAAATCGGCTCTGAAACCATCGGCGGAAATTAAAATAACATAGGGCTTAGTAATTTGTGCAGGGCTATTCTTTCTACCACTAATAATTTGTTGCGTGGTATCCTGTGCACTTACATTCAATAAAGTAAATAAGCTTACTATAAATAAAAAACGTTTTAACATAAAATAATTTGAAGAGGTTTAAAATAACCAAACTGCTTGTTTGCTAAAATGGTTTTTTATTTAATTTTTGTCTAATAAAAATACTAATGGGCAGGGTTAATAGAGCTACTAAAATACCACCGGCAACATCTAATGGGAAATGTTGCGCTAAATATATGCGTGAATAACTACATATAAGTGCATATACTAAGCCAATGGTAAATACTTGTTTATTAGGAAATAGGTAAGTGGTTAAAATAAATATTGTAAAAGCGGTGGCGGTATGACCTGAAGGGAAACTATTAAATGTGTGAATTTCAACGCCTGTAACTGTATGTATTTGCGTAGCATCTAATCCACTGGCCATGGGGCGCATTGCAGTATCAAAAATAAAATTTTTAGCAAATTGGGTTAGCAGGGTAGATACTAAAAAGTTCATTAAAATAAAAGAGGTATCCTTTTTATACAAACCCACTAATAGTATAAAATAGGGAATCCAAATCCAACCCTCGGCTAAATAGCTGCTGTATTCAAAAACCTTATCGGCTATTAGGCCTAAGTTCGCGTTTAAATACAGAAAAGCCTCATTCTTGCCCCAAACCATACTCATTGCAAATAAGCTAGCAGCAAGGCTGAAACTCAATAATTGGGCTATTTTATACTGCATTTTTTGCAAGGCCTTGATTTTTACAAAATTACAAAATCTTTATTCTTTGTTCTAAACAAATTATTTAAAAGGTTGTTATAACTTTAACCCCTTAGATGAGCCAAATTAAAGAATATATTACCGTTGTTGGTGCCCGAGAGCACAACCTTAAAAATTTCGATATTGTCATTCCTAAAAATGAATTAGTCGTATTTACAGGGGTGAGCGGAAGCGGTAAGTCCTCCTTGGCTTTTGATACCTTGTACAATGAGGGTCAGCGACGCTATATGGAAAGCTTTAGCGCTTATGCTAGGCAGTTTATGGGTGAAATGGAGCGTCCCGATGTAGACCAAATTACTGGACTTTCTCCGGTGATTGCCATTGAGCAAAAAACCACTAATAAAAACCCAAGGTCTACGGTTGGAACTGTTACAGAATTATATGATTTTCTTAGATTATTATATGCACGTATTGGCAAGGCCTATAGTTATAATACGGGCAAGCCCATGGTCAAATTTTCTGAAGCAGAAATTATTCAAAATATTTTCACTCAGTTCAAAGACAAAAAAATTAATTTACTAGCACCCGTGGTGCGCGGTCGTAAAGGACATTACAGAGAGTTATTTGAAGAAATTAGAAAGAAAGGCTTTGTAAAAGCAAGGGTAGATGGAGAGATTATTGAGCTAAGACCTAAATTCCAAGTAGACCGTTATAAAATTCACGATATTGAAATTGTGATTGACCGTATTCCTGTCACCGATGCAATGAAAACAAGACTAGGAGAAAGTGTAGCTCAATGTTTAAAAATGGGCAAGGACTTACTCTTTGTTTTAGAAGAAGGTAAAACCAAATTGGTTCAATACTCTAAGCAATTAATGTGTGAGACCACCGGTTTAAGTTATGAAGAACCATCTCCCAATAGTTTCTCATTTAATTCTCCCTATGGAGCCTGTCCTAATTGTAAAGGTTTAGGCAATGTATATGCCATTGATATGAGTTTGCTATTGCAAGACCATACATTAAGTATTAATGAAGGAGCCATTCACCCGTTGGGAGAAGCAAGAGAGGCAAGTGTATTTAATCAAATCAAATTATTCGCAAGAAAGCATAAAATAAATTTAGACAAAGCCATTCAAGATTTATCTAAGGAACATTTGAATTTAATTTTGTTTGGAGATAAAAATATTTCTTCCACTTTGGATATGGACTTAAGCGATGAG
>CAIJZF010000102.1 GCA_903825095.1 uncultured Bacteroidota bacterium
TACTGAATAATGCGCTAAGTCGGTGATACCCTCTGCAGCCAATACTTCTTCATCGATAAATAATTTTCCTGTGTAGGCTAATTTTTCTTTACTTAAAATATAAAAGGCGGCATCTGCAATAATATCGGTGGTTCTACTCATATTCGCTAAGGCCTGTCCGCCTAGTAAATTGCGCACAGCCGCAGTATCTATGGTAGTTCTAGGCCATAAAGAATTACAAGCAATATTGTCGTCTTTAAATTCTTCTGCCCAACCTAAGGTCATCATGCTCATATCGTATTTTGAAATGGTATAGGCTACATGGGGTCCTAACCATTTTGGTGCTAAATTAATAGGAGGAGATAAAGTTAAAATATGTGCATGTGTCGATTTTCTTAAATAAGGTAGCGCATGTTGTACCATTAAAAAAGTACCGCGTACATTAATACTATGCATTAAATCAAATCGTTTACTAGGCGTGCTAGCTGTATCTGTTAATTGAATAGCGCTTGCATTATTAATAAGTATATCAATGCCTCCAAATGTATCTACAGTTTGCTTTACTGCACCAGCAATTTGTGCTTCATCTCGAATGTCTACTTGCACGGCTAATGCTTTTACGCCCAAAGCTTCTACTTCAGCAGCAGCTGTAAAAATAGTACCCCCTAAGCGCGGATCCTCTTCTACCGACTTTGCTGCAATCACAATATTGGCGCCAGCTGCAGCCAATTTCAAAGCCATTGCTTTTCCTATTCCTCTGCTACCGCCTGTGATAAAAACGGTTTTACCTTGTAATGACATATCTATTTATTTAAAAAATTTCTAATTACATTTTCAGTTTCAGTACAAGCCAATGCTAAATCATTGTTTTGAATTATGGCATTGAACTGATTGCTAAAACTTATTTCAAAGGCTGCTTTGTCTAAACGCATTTGTATATTTTCTGCAGTCTCTGTTTTTCTGTTTTCTAATCTTTGTTTTAATACTTCAATAGAAGGTGGCATAATAAAAATTGACAAACAATTTTCTGCTAATTGTTTTTGAATTTTAATGGCGCCTTTCACATCAATATCTAAAACAGGAATTTTACCTAAATTCCAAATACGCGTTAACTCCGATTTCAAAGTACCATAATACAGCCCTTCATACACCATCTCATATTCTAAAAAATCATTTTGATAAATATGCCCTTCAAATGTAGATGGGGAAATAAAATGATATTCTACACCGTCTTTTTCATTGCCTCTGGGAGCGCGGGTAGTGGCAGAAACCGAAAAAGATAATTGAGGTAATGTCTTTAATAAATAAGAAGCAATAGAGGTTTTTCCAGCACCAGAGGGAGCTGTTAAAATAATTACTTTTTCTAGGTTCTGGGGCATCCTTATTAATTTAGAAGGTAGATTTTTCCTCGCTCTAAATTACACAAATACTACCTAAATAAATAATTATACTGAGGGCTAGCAAAAATCTAATTATGATGTATATTTAGCAGTAGAAAAAATTAATTCAAACTAATAATAGCCTTATGCAAAAACAACTATTTACGTATTTATTAGTGCTACTTGCCTTTATAGCGCAAGCACAAAAGCCTGGCGAGGAAACGGCTCCTAAAACAGCTGTCAAATCGGAAGATAAAAACCCAAGTTTTAAAAGAGAGCTTTCTTTAGAAGCTAAAACCGAAAATAAAGGAGAAGTGACTATTAAGGGACAAAAAGTACCATATAGAGTAGTTACCGGAACCATGCCTGTTTGGGATGATGAAGGCAAAGCCATTGCTGGTTTATTTTATGTTTACTATGAGCGTACCGATGTAACCAATAAAGACGAGCGTCCACTGGTTATTTCTTTTAACGGTGGTCCGGGTACTGCCAGTGTTTGGATGCACTTAGGGTATACTAGTCCTAGAAAATTAAAAATTGATGATGAAGGTTATCCTATTCAACCTTATGGCTTCGAAGAAAATCCTAATTCCATTATTGATGCTGCAGATATTGTCTACATCGATCCAGTGAACACAGGCTTCTCTCGTATCTTAGATAAAGCAGTACCTACTTCTAAATTTTTTGGAGTGAACGCCGATGTAAAATATTTAGCAGATTGGATTAATACTTTTGTTGGAAGAAATAAACGTTGGGCTTCTCCTAAATTTTTAATTGGAGAAAGTTATGGTACA
>CAIJZF010000103.1 GCA_903825095.1 uncultured Bacteroidota bacterium
GAATTAAAATGGGGCAAGCCTTGTTATGCTTTTGAAAATTCTAATATTATTATTATTCAAGGGTTTAAAGAATATTGTGGTCTCTTGTTTTTTAAAGGGGCCTTATTAAAAGATGTAAAAGGCTTATTGGTGAAGCCAGGAGAAAACACCCAAGGAGGCAGACTTATAAAATTTAAGACTGTTCAAGAAATAACCAAGTTGAAAGCCTCTATCAAATCCTATATTAAAGAAGCTATTGAGGTTGAAAAATTAGGTTTGAAAATAGAGCCCATGGAAAAAGAGCTTGTTTTACCTGATGAATTACTAGCAATATTTAAAAAGAATGCGCCTTTCAAAAAAGCATTCAACGCATTAACACCTGGAAGACAAAGGGCTTATAATATGTTTTTTACAGCTGCTAAGCAGTCTGCCACAAGAGAAACTAGAATAGAAAAGTACAAAAAACAAATTTTGGATGGCAAGGGCATAAATGACTGTACCTGCGGTTTGTCCCTTAAAATGCCCTACTGCGATGGTTCTCATAGACAGCTTAAATAAGTCCTTTTGATGAAGTTAATTTATTGTTTATATTGCTAAAGCTATTTAAATAATAAAATACTACTTATGAAAAACGACAGTGCAAATTCAAGAAGAAAATTTTTACAACAAATTGGCGCGACTAGTTTATTAGCAGCCGCATCTCCTTTTTCTTCCATGGCAGCAACTGCCAATGCAGAAGAGCGTATATTAACTTATGAACGTAAAATTTCATCTAACGATAAAATACGCATTGGTGTAATTGGATATGGCGTACAAGGCCATTTCGATTTAAGAACAGCCTTAAAAGTACCTGGTGTTGAATTAGCAGGCATTTGTGATTTATACAATGGCAGATTAGAAAATGCAAAAGAACAATTTGGCAAAGAATTGTATACCACTAATAATTATAAAGACTTACTAGATAAAAAAGATATTGATGCTGTCTTAATTTGCACAACTGATGTATGGCATGCGCGTATTACATTAGACGCCTTAGCCAAAGGCAAGCATGTGTATTGTGAAAAACCAATGGTATATAAAATTAGTGAAGGTTATCCTGTAATAGAAGCTGCTAAAAAATCGGGCAAGGTATTGCAAGTAGGTAGCCAGAGAGTTAGTAGTATTGGTTATGCAAAAGCAAAAGAATTATTAGCTGCAGGTGAAATTGGAGAATTGAATATGGTAAATGCAGTGTATGATAGACAAAGTTCCATTGGCGCTTGGGAATACACCATACCAAAGGATGCCAATGCAATGACAACCAATTGGGATACTTTTATTGAAGCCACAGAAAAAATGGCATTTGATGCAAAGAAATTTTTCTGGTGGAGAGCCTTTAAAGAAGTAGGTACAGGCGTTGCCGGTGATTTATTTATACATTTATTAAGTGGTTCGCATTTTATTACCAATTCAAAAGGCCCAGAAAATATTTATAGTACAGGGCAATTCAGTTATTGGAAGGACGGAAGAAATTTACCAGATGTAATGTCGGGTGTATTACAATATCCAAAAACAAAAGAGCATGCTGCTTTCTTAATGACCTTGCAAGTAAATTTCATTAGTGGAACAGGTGGCCAAGAAGTTATTAGACTTATTGGTTCTGAAGGTTTAATTGAAGTGAGTGGCAATAACATTACTGTAAAACATAGTTTAATGCCTGAGGCACCTGGTTTTGGTGGCTACGATTCTTTATTTACATTCTCTAAGAGCATGCAAGAAGAAATGCAAAAAGACTATGATGCAAAATGGACAATGGATCAAAGAAAAAGAAAAACAAAAGAAGATATTTTATTCAAAGCACCCATTGGCTACGACGATCATCTAGACCATTTTACCAATTTCTTTGATTCAGTTAGAACCGGTAAGCCAGTAGTGGAAGATGCCGCCTTTGGATTTAGGGCAGCAGCACCTGCATTATCTTGCAACGAAAGTTATTTTAGCAAAAAAATAATTCATTGGGATCCTATTAATATGAAGTTGAAATAAGCTTTTCCCGTTCATCAAAATTGCTAATTATTGTGTTTTATTGACACAATTATTAATTACTTTTATAAGGTTATAAAGTTGCTATTAATTCATCTAAGAATTACAATTAACCATTATGAAAAAAATATTATTTTTCTTGCTTGCCCTTCCAGCTTTTGCGCAAGCTCAACAAAAATTTGAAGAACTAAATTTAACAGAAGGTGTTAAAAAAATAAAAGTCAATAATCAAATAAGCTTAGCCTATTCAACCGAGTCAGGTGAGATCGGAAGAGCACACGTCTGAACTCCAGTCACCTGAAGCTATCGCGTATGCCGTCTTCTGCTTGAA
>CAIJZF010000104.1 GCA_903825095.1 uncultured Bacteroidota bacterium
ATTATCAGCCATCACCAATTTACTTAAATCTGCCTCAGGCATCATTAATTTAAATAGTAACCTAACGGCTAAATGTTGCGTCCTTCTTTCCTCATTGGCAATGGGCACGGCAAGTTGAACATCTGTCTCAAAAAAAGACGCAGGTTCTTGTATAGACCAAATGGCTAGATGTGCTGTCTCGTTAATATTTTGTTGATAAAAGAAAGGCATTTTGAATTAGATTGCGGTCTGTTTTAAAGACCGAAATTAAACATAAATCGATTAAGATGATATTATCAGATACACGTATACTAGAAGAAATTCAAAAAGGAACCATTAAAATTGAACCTTACGATCGCAAAGACTTAGGAAGTAACAGCTATGACGTGCATTTAGGCAAATGGTTAGCTACTTATGACAATGCCATTTTAGACGCGAAAGCACATAATACGATTACTTATTTTGAAATTCCTGAGGAAGGTTTTGTCTTAGAACCTACTGGATTTTATTTAGGCGTTACTTTGGAATACACTGAAACGCATGCGCACGTTCCATTTTTGGAAGGCAAGTCTTCTACTGGAAGATTAGGTATTGATATTCATGCCACTGCTGGTAAAGGAGATGTAGGTTTTTGTGGCTACTGGACTTTAGAAATTTCAGTTAAACAACCTGTACGTGTTTACAAAGGCATGCCTATTGGACAACTTATTTATTTCCCAGTAGATGGAGAGATTGAAGTTAAATACAATCAAAAGAAAAACGCTAAATATAGCGGACAGCCTGAGAAGCCTATTGAGAGTATGATGTGGAAGAACCAGTTTTAGTGTTGTATTCCCTTTAATTTAATTGGTACCTTTTCATTATTTAGTATTTTATCAAATACTTTAAATAAATGAATTTACTGCTTTTGCTTATTATAAGCAAGTACCCATAATAACACTTCATCATAACTTTTTATTCCTTTCGCCTGTTTATTCCATTGCAAGAATTGATCATAAAGTGATGTTGAAGCCGGCAGGAGCAAGTGTTGCCTTTGTATAAAAAAATCTTTTATTTTTTTTCTATCCTCTATCACCTTTGCGTCAAGCAAGCTTTTATTTCTATTCACAATGGTTTTCCATTTTTCGAAATTGCCGGTTTTTGCAATTAAACTTAACTGTTCAGATTGGCTATAAGTAAACATTTGTAAAAGCATAGAATACTTAAAAACAGGATCGCTGGTTTTTGAGGCCACTACAAAAGCAATAAAATTGGCTTCTGCTTCTGAGGCATATCCCATTTGGTGTGCCAGTTCATGACAACTCGTAAAAGGCAGGGTTAAAAGCGGAGCATCGGTCCTAATAATGGCTTCTCCCGTTATGGGTTGGTAAAATGCCAAATACCCTAAATAGTCCCCCCAAGTAGGGAAATGCGCCTTTTTCAATACAGGCTTTTCAAGATGCAGGAAAGAATAATAGGTTTTTATGGCCTTATATTCTTCTAGCGTATGGTCAAAAACCTGCTTATAATTTAAGCTTTCGATAACCGAATCGGGTAAATTTTGCCTTGTTAAGTTTATTTGGCTGATTAAATCTAAGCTCAAAGCGTCTAGTTGAACTTCCGTATAACTGGTATCAATGCTTAAATGAAAGCTTTGAGCTGGGCTAGATTTTTGGTAGTTCAATCCCCATAAAAGCATAAAAACCACATACACCTGCACTA
>CAIJZF010000105.1 GCA_903825095.1 uncultured Bacteroidota bacterium
ATATGAGTCTTCAATTTAATAACGAACAAATGACCGAGTTTAAACGCTTGGTAGCTCGTTATCCAGAAGGGAAACAAAAAAGTGCACTGCTTCCAGTATTGCATTTAGCGCAAGATAGTTTTGGAGGCTGGTTATCTACAGAGGCCATGGATTATGTAGCAGGCTTATTAGCCATTGAACCTATTGAAGTATATGAAGTGGCTACTTTTTACAGCATGTATAATTTAAAGCCAGTAGGAAAATTTGTATTTGAAGTTTGTCAAACGGGTCCATGTATGGTAAGCGGTTCAGATAATATCATTGCTTATATACAAAAGCAACTAGCTATTCAACCAGGTGAAACCACCAAGGATGGTATTTTCACTTTGAAATTAGTAGAATGCTTAGGGGCTTGTGGGTATGCGCCTATGATGCAAGTAGGTAAAATTTATAGAGAACATTTGACCAAGGAAAAAGTAGATGCAATTATTGCTGAATATAGAATGCAAGCAGTAGTACAAAATTAAAATAGTAGCAATTAATAAATTTCGGAAACGGAATTTGAAAAGATAAAGAAGAAACAATGGGTGTAAAATTATTATTAGAGAAAGCGAACGTGCCAGGTATTCGTACTTATGATGTTTATCGTCGTGAGGGAGGATATGCGACTGCAGAAAAAGCGTTGAAAGAAATGTCCATTGAAGCCATTGTTGAAGAAGTAAAGAAAAGTGGATTGAGAGGAAGAGGCGGTGCTGGTTTTCCTGCAGGTATGAAATGGAGTTTTATTGCAAAGCCAGAAGGCGTGCCGCGTCACTTGGTATGTAATGCAGATGAAAGTGAACCCGGTACCTTCAAGGATAGATATTTAATGGAGTTCTTACCCCATTTATTAATAGAAGGCTTACTTATTTCTTCTTATGCTTTAGGATCTAAAGATACTTACATATACATAAGAGGTGAATACGCATGGGTGGCTCAAATATTAGAGGATGCTATTGTAGAAGCCACTAAAAATGGTTGGTTAGGAAAAAATATTTTAGGTACTGGATTTGATTGTATGATACATGTACACCGTGGCGCAGGTGCTTATATATGTGGTGAGGAAACTGCTTTAATAGAATCATTGGAAGGTAAAAGAGGTAATCCTCGTATCAAACCTCCATTCCCTGCCATTCAAGGTTTATGGATGCGCCCAACCGTGGTCAACAATGTAGAAACTTTAGCAGCCATAGTGCCCATTATAAAATTGGGCGGTGAGGAATATGCAAAAATTGGGGTGGGCCGTTCTACAGGTACTAAATTAATTTCTGCTTGTGGTAATATTAATAAGCCAGGGGTCTATGAAATTGATATGACTATTTCAGTAGAAGATTTTATTTACAGCGATGAATATTGTGGAGGTATTGCTGGTGGCAAAAAATTAAAAGCATGTATTCCAGGGGGTTCTTCTGTGCCTATTTTACCTGCGAATCTTTTATTAAAAACAGCCAAGGGTGAAACGCGTTATATGAACTATGAAAGTTTAAGTGACGGCGGTTTTGCAACAGGTTCAATGATGGGCTCTGGTGGTTTTATTATTTTAGATGAAGACCAATGTATTGTTAAAAATACTTTAACACTAGCGCGTTTTTACAGACATGAAAGCTGTGGACAATGTTCACCTTGCAGAGAAGGAACAGGATGGATGGAAAAAATATTACAAAAAATTGAATTAGGAAAAGGAGAGATGAGCGATATAGATTTATTGTGGGACATTCAAAGAAAAATAGAAGGCAATACCATTTGTCCTTTAGGAGATGCAGCCGCTTG
>CAIJZF010000106.1 GCA_903825095.1 uncultured Bacteroidota bacterium
AAAGCATATTGCTTAAAAACAAAAGAAAAAAATGTACCAATGCATGACGCTGTCATCACAAAAACTGCAAGAGGCGGTTATATGGCAGGTGGTAATGATGGTAAAGGAAATAAAATGGCAGCCATTTTAAGCGAAACAAATGCGCTAAAGGCAATCGCTGATGGTGTTGCTAAAAAAGGATTCTAGTAAACTTGGTTTACCACAAAAAAGCCCTTTCGTTCATTCGAGAGGGCTTTTTTGTGGGCTAAAGAATTGAAATAAGTTTACACCTGCGCTGGGAAAACACCAGCATGTATTTTTTCTAAGATTGTATAGCAGTGCTGCATCGACTGCACTTCTTTAATAATGAGAATAAAGCTTCTACCCACTTGTTTGAAATGCGCTTTATTCATGTTCTTTTGCGCATAGTCTAGTAACTGTTTAAAAGTCTCAGATTCAAAATAAGGTGAATCGGGTCTATTAATGAAAAAGCATCTTAAGGTTTGGTCTTTCAAAGTCATTTTTTCAAAACCTAATGCAATAGCAATACGTCTGCAACGAATGGTCATAAATAAATCATGCACACTACTAGGCAAAGGACCAAAACGATCCACTAATTCTGTTTGCATAAGCACAAGCTCCTCATCATTTTCTGATTGATCCATTCTTGTATACAAGGATAAACGCTCTCCAATATTTTCTACATAACTATCTGGAATCATAATTTCCAAATCGGTATCAATGGTGCAGTCTTGCACAAAATCATCTTGCTTGCTAATCTCTTCTTCAAATAAGTCTTTAAAGTCGGAGCGTTTTAATTCACGCACCGCTTCAGCTAAAATTTTCTGATACATTTCAAAACCAATCTCCGCCATAAATCCACTCTGCTCACCGCCTAATAAATTACCTGCACCGCGAATATCTAAATCGCGCATGGCTATCTGAAACCCGCTACCGAGCTCGCTAAACTGCTCTAGGGTTTGTAATCTTTTTCTAGAATCATCGGGCAGGGTACTAATAGGAGGTGCTAATAAATAACAGAATGCTTTTTTATTACTACGCCCCACCCTTCCTCTTAATTGATGCAAGTCACTTAAGCCAAATTGATGTGCATTGTTTATGATAATGGTATTTACATTCGGAATATCTACCCCACTTTCTACAATATTGGTACAAACTAGTACATCATACCTTTTTTCAATAAAGTCTAATATTTTTTCTTCTAACTGATGTCCTTCTAATTGTCCATGCGCATAACCAATGCTAATATCAGGACAAAGCTTCTGAATCATCTCACACATTTCCGCCAAGCCTTGCACTCTATTGTGAATGAAAAATACTTGGCCACCTCTTTCTGTTTCAAAATAAATAGACTCTCTAATAATGTCTTCATGAAATACCTGTACTTCTGTGTGAATGGGTTGTCTATTGGCAGGGGCTGTATTAATAATACTTAAATCACGGGCGCCCATTAAACTAAAATGCAAAGTTCTTGGAATGGGTGTAGCCGTTAAGGTTAAGCAGTCAACATTGGTTCTTAATGTTTTTAATTTCTCTTTATGGCCAACGCCAAATTTTTGTTCCTCATCTATGACCATCAATCCTAAGTCTTTGAAATGTACTTCCTTGCCTAGTATACCATGGGTGCCTACTAAAATATCAATCTTTCCTTCTTTTAATTTCTCAATGGTTTCTTTTTTCTGTGCCGCCGATTTAAAACGGTTTAAGTAATC
>CAIJZF010000107.1 GCA_903825095.1 uncultured Bacteroidota bacterium
AGTTGGTAATACTGGAACTACTTCTTATAATAAGCTAATTTATACTAAATTTATTTTCTATACTTTAAAATATAAATAGGGACTTTTAGGTCTTTAGAATATATTTTCCAATTCCTTTAAATGTGTAATGGTATGTGTGGCAGGTACAGTAGGCTGTATTTGCAAATGATTTACAAAAATAGAGTCCATGCCTGCATTAATGGCCCCTTGAATATCGGCAGCTTCATTGTCTCCAATCATAATACTGGTATCTAATTTTGCATTAGAAGCTTTTAATGCGAATTCAAAAATTTCTTTATTAGGTTTCAAACTATTACTGGCTTCTGATGTAATTACTTCTATAAAGTAGTCCGCTAAATTGGAGTTCTTAATTTTTTTAAACTGCACCGATTCAAACCCATTGGTAATTAAATGCATTTTGTAATTCTTGTTTTTCAAGTAGTCCAAAATTTCAATGGTGTAGGGAAATAAATTCTTTTTATTAGGGAGTATATCTAAATAGTCAACGGACATTTCTTTAGACAAGGCTTCGTCGGCAATTTTATAGTCCAATAAACTAAGGTAAATACGCTTCCATCTTAACTCCTCTTGCTTAATAAAACCCTTGGTATACCTGTCCCATAAACGATGATTATGTACACTGTAGTTGCTGTAAAAAACATCAAAGTCGTTAATGCCCTTAGCTTCTAGTGCATATTTCTGATGTAGGTCCCATAAAGTTTCTTTTGAATTTAATTCAAAGTCCCAAATGGTATGGTCAAGGTCAAAAAATAGGTCTTTATAGGGCATCAATGTCTAATTGTATTGGACGAATTTACAATTTTGCTTCTTATCTTTATTCTTTATTTAGGTTAACTATAAATTATTTATATGCTTGTTGTTATTACAGGGGCTTCTCAAGGAATTGGATATGCAGTGGCAGAAGCTTTTGCAGCTGAGGGCCATACATTATGTATTGGTAGTAAAACCGCGGCTCGTTTAAAAGAAGCCACTGAAAGTTTAGTAAATAAATATCCTACAGCAACTATACATAGTAAGCAGGCCGACTTAGCAAAGCCTGAAGATTGCAAGACATTTGGTAGTTGGTGTTTGAGTTTTGGAACACCTTCTATTTTAATTAATAATGCAGGCTTTTTTTTTCCAGGTAATTTAATGCAAGAGGAGCAAGGCATTTTAGAATCTCAAATTTCGGCTAACTTATATTCTGCTTATCATACTTCTCGTGCCATTGTTCCTGCAATGATTAAAGAGGGCAGCGGACATATTTTTAATATTTGTTCTATTGCTTCTTTACAAGCCTATACACAAGGTGGTTCTTATAGTATTAGTAAGTATGCTTTAGAGGGCTTTTCAAAAAACTTAAGAGAAGAATTAAAAGATAAAGGCATTAAAGTTACGGGGGTTTATCCTGGAGCTACTTATACCAATAGTTGGGCGGGCAGTGGGGTGGAGCCTAGTCGTATTATGGAATCAAATGATATTGCTAAAATGATTCTAGCAGCTTCTAAATTAAGTCCACAAGCAGTGGTGGAAGATATTGTAATGAGACCGCTCTTAGGAGATTTATAGTTTTACTATAAAATCTAATCTATTTTTCTATCTATTATCTGTATTATTAGCACTACAACCTTTCTGCATCGTCTTCAATAGAAGACCCCTTGGTAGAAAAACTTTCCCTCGCTTTTTTTGTAGCGGCTAATCTTTCTATAACTATTTGTGCAATTAATTTTCCTGCATCTTCATTGGGATGTTCTTTCAAGACATTTTTCAATTTTGCTTCTGAGACATCTATACGGTAAAGCATTTGCACTAGTTTAGAAAAGTCTTCTTTAATCAAATCATTGATCATAGTCTCTAATTCTAGGGTACTTAATTTTTCTAATGCTAATAAGTTCGTCTCCATTTGCTTTAATTATATTTTTCTATCACACCCAAACTAAACAATGCGAAATCGTATTTAACAGGATCCTTGGGGTCTAAAGTTCGGCAATAATTGGTTAATTCAATAGCTGTTTGCCAATCGGTTTGGGTTCTTTTGACAATACCCAAACCCCTTGAAACCCTTGCTACATGAACATCAATAGGCATGATAAGGTCTGCTGGGCTTATCTTTTTCCAAATACCAAAATCTACCCCTTGTTTATCTTTTCTGACCATCCAGCGTAAAAACATATTTAGCCTCTTGCAAGTAGATCCCGAAACAGGACTTGCTATATGTTTCTTGGTTCTTGCAGGGGCATCATCTAAGCTGAAAAAATAATCTTGAAAATGTATAAGTGCTTTTTCAACAGCGTTGGTCTTGTTTATTGAACCAATACTTTTACTATAAAAAAAAGCAGATTCTAAACTTTCATTTTTACTATAATGCTGTTTAAAAAATTCAATACAATAAAGCAAGTCGGTATCATTAAATGTGCGGTGTGCAAAGCCTAGTAATTTTTTTAAATCTTTTTCTTGGTGTTGGGTACAAAATGCAAAAGGTGCATTATCCATTCTTTCTAGTAGCTCCTTACTTTTATTAATAATAGTAGTTCTATTACCCCAGGCAAATATGGCAGCAAAAAAACCAGCAATTTCAATGTCCTGCTGCTTTGTAAATAAATGAGGGATACAAATTGGATCCTTCTCAATAAATTCAATATGGTTGTACTGCTTTACTTTTTGGTCTAATAATTGATGAATCTCATCTTTCATTATCCAATGGCTTGTGCTAAGTCTGCTATTAAGTCATCGGCATCTTCAATACCTACACTTAAACGAATAAGCCCATCCGATAAACCATTGGCAATTCTTTGCTCACGCGGTATAGAAGCATGGGTCATACTTGCAGGGTGATTGATTAAAGACTCTACACCTCCCAAGCTTTCCGCTAATGAAAACACCTTGGTGCTAGACAAAACTTTAGTAGCCGCTTCAATGGTATCGGTTTTTAAAGTAAAGCTCATCATACCCCCAAAACCACGCATTTGTTTTTTAGCGATAGCATGATTAGGATGATCCTCGAAGCCACACCAGTATACCTTACCCACTTTAGGATGTTGTCTTAAATAAGCTGCTACTTGAATACCATTCTCACAATGTCTTTGCATACGTACATGCAATGTTTTAATGCCTCTTAAAACTAAAAAGCAATCTTGCGGGCCAGGCACGGCGCCTGTACTTTTTTGAATAAAATATAATTGATCTCTTAAAGCTTGATCATTCATGACTAAACAACCTTGTATCACATCACTATGGCCACCTAAATATTTTGTTGCGGAATGCATAACAATAGTAGCGCCAAAATCTAAAGGGTTTTGTAAATAAGGAGAGGCAAAAGTATTATCAACACATACCATGCAATTATGTTTTTTCCCAATAATAGAAACGGCTTCAATATCACTAATGTTCATTAAGGGATTGGTAGGTGTTTCTAACCAAATTAATTTAGTGGCAGGTGTCATTGCTTTTGCTACATTATTAGCATCTGAAGTATCAACATAAATAAATTTGATACCCATTTTTTCATAAACCTTGGAGAACAATCTAAAAGTACCTCCATACATATCATGTGC
>CAIJZF010000108.1 GCA_903825095.1 uncultured Bacteroidota bacterium
GTATTCTTCTTTCTTTATAAAATTCATCCGGCTCTACTTCTTCAATCACCACCACTTTACCATCTGCAGGAGAAACAATGGCCTCCTCACTAATAGTTAATGGACGAACAGGCATTCTAAAAAAAGAAACTATAAATAAGAAAAAGGCAACTGTAATAATAAATACAGCCCATGCAGCTATGATGGAGATAGGAAATAAATAAGAGAAATTAAGAATATTCAAAACACCTACGAATATCGCAATCAAGGAAATAGTAGCCGTACCTTCTTTATGTATAGTCATTATGTAAATTTAGTTGCAAATGTAAAACATCTAAAACAGAATCTGAAGAATTAGCCATACAAATGGGGTGGCAAATAAGATAGAATCAAACCTGTCTAAGAAACCACCATGGCCTGGCATCATACTACCACTGTCTTTCACGCCAGCAAGCCTCTTTAATTTACTCTCTAATAAATCTCCAAAATTACCTGCAATAGAGGCTATTAAACTAATATAAAAAATATATTTCTCTTGAATAGGCACTACCATGGCCATCACCTTAGACACAATTAATACCGATAAGATAATACCCGCAATAGTACCTTCCCATGTTTTATTGGGAGATATGGGAGACAATGGCGTCTTGCCAATGACTGAGCCCACTAAATAAGCCATGGTATCGTTTACCCAAATAGATACAATTAATATTAAGGGAATAGAAAAAGTCCAGCTACCAAAATAAGAATTGGTCATAAAACTTTTTAATTGAAAAAATAAAGACAAGCACATAGGTATATACACTAAGCCAGCAAAAGAAATAGCCCAGTTTTGTAAATTAATTTTCTTAGTAAAAATATCTACAATAATCATTAATGCAAGTACGAAAGGAAGGGCTCTGCTGCCTAAAAACTTAATGCTTATTCCATTAATGGCTAAATCCACAGGACCTAGTGTCATCATCATTAAACAACCTATTACTAATAAACCCCATTTATGAACAGGGGTAATATTTTGATAGCTAGGATAAATGAGTGCTAATAGTTTTTGGTACTCATATAAACAACCTAATTGTATAATTAAAAACAATGTAAAAAAAGACCAAGTATTCCAAATCAAGCCTGCTAGCATAACAATAACAAATACAATGGCAGACAGGGTTCTTTGTTTTAAAACAGATGCGTTAGAGACCATAGAAAAGAATTATAAATGGGTAAAAAATTTATGATTGAACAGTATTCAATTGAATGGTTGAAATAAGCGCTTGGGCTTTTTCAAACATATCCAAAGGTACATATACTTCCACTTCTCCTAAAAAAACATAGGAAGAATCTTGCTTATTAAGCGTTTTAGCAGGAATTTCATTTTCATTTAAAATGCCCATCACCATAGAAGAGGCCGCCAACTGCGAACTACTAAATACTTTTTTCCAATCCTGCATTTGAGTAATTATTTTTTAATTGTTGTAATAAATAGTAAATGCCTGCCAGTGCGATTATACCCCAATAAATAGGTAAATTATCATCCATCATCTTTTCAACACTGGCTGGATTATCTCGAATACTATATAAAATAACTACGGCAATACCATTGTTTAAAAAATGAAGCAATACAGGAAGCCAAATAGTTTTAGAATAATGATAAACATATCCAAGTACCATACCCAATGCCATTCTAGATAAAAAACCATAAAAAGAAAAATGGATGGCACTAAAAAAAATGGCCGTTAAAATAATAGCAGCATAGGGTTTACCTGTCAAATCCAATACTATTTTTTGAAGTGTGCCTCTAAAATAAACTTCTTCAATAATGGAAGGAATAACTGCGACGGCTAATAAGGCAAAGGCTAAATCCTTTAATGAACTCATATGCGTCATGGACAACATGGCTTTTTTATATTGGGCTTCTAAACCTTCTGCCCAATTTTTAAAATTCGTAGGAATAGGAATTTTTTCTGTCAAACTTCCTAAGGCACCGCTGAGCACTAAACCAGTAAGTGCTATTAGAATAACAATGCCTGCCGATTGATAAGATTTCATAGGCGTAAAACCCATATTCGCCATCCAGTTCCCTTTTACTAAAATAGCAAGGACTATGCTGGGAAGTCCAAAGGCGATAATAGAAGCTAGCGCATTGGCAAACTGTGCCATGGAAGCATATTCGGGTTGCATAATCACTTTTTGCATCTCAGAAAAAGGAATATGCAAGATGGCCGATACAATAGAAAAACTAATTAAGGCCCCTAGTATCATGCCAATTCCTGTTAAGCCTAAAAAAAGGGCCATTCGCATAGGAGGTCTCATATCAAATAATTGGTACATTTGCAATCGTATCAGTTAGATGCAAGATAATGAATTCATATGGTTTCTATAGGCCCTATTCAATTACCCGATTTTCCGCTATTACTCGCTCCTATGGAGGATGTAAGCGATCCGCCTTTTAGAGCCGTTTGTAAAGAAAACGGGGCCGACCTCATGTACACCGAATTTATTAGTAGTGAGGGTTTAATTCGTGATGCCATTAAGAGTAGACAAAAACTAGACATATTTGATTACGAGCGTCCCATAGGTATTCAAATTTTTGGTGGTGATGAAGAAGCCATGGCCCTTTGCACCAAAATTGTAGACACTGTCAACCCCGATTTAATTGATATTAATTTTGGTTGCCCTGTAAAAAAAGTAGTAACCAAGGGTGCAGGTGCGGGTGTTTTAAAAGATTTAGATTTAATGGTACGTTTAACAGAAGCGGTGGTGAAAAGTACCAACCTACCGGTTACTGTCAAAACAAGATTAGGCTGGGATGAGAGTACTAAGAATATTCATGAAGTAGCTTTAAGATTACAAGACGTGGGTGTAAAAGCATTAGCGATTCATGGACGTACAAGAGTACAAATGTATAAAGGCGAAGCCGATTGGACTTTAATTGGTGAGATAAAAAACGACCCACGCATACATATTCCCATTTTTGGAAATGGCGATATTAATTCTCCTGAAAAAGCTTTGGAATATAAAAATAAATACGGCGTTGATGGTATTATGATAGGTCGCGCTGCCATTGGTTATCCTTGGATATTTAGAGAGATAAAACATTTTGTTGAAACAGGAGAAAGAAGAGCAGACCCTACTATAGAAGAGCGTGTAGAAGTGGCGAGACAACATTTAATAAAATCCATGGAGTGGAAAGGACCTATTGCAGGCATTAATGAAATGAGAAGACATTATGCTAATTATTTAAGAGGGCTTCCCAATATTAAAGAGTATAGAAATAAATTAGTGCGCATTACTACACAAAATGAAATTGAAGAAATCTTAGATGAGATTAAAGAAAAGTACAAAGACATAGCCATTGAATCGGGTAAGATTGTATTAGAAAACTACCACGAGCACTGCCCTATTTAGTTAGTTTTATTTTTAAATACCTAATAAACGAGCTTTATTTTTTTTCAATCGCTTCAATTACTGAAGCGTCTAGTGGATCCACTGTCATAGGAAAATAATGGGTAAGTGTCCCCTGTTCATCCACTAAGTATTTACAAAAATTCCAAGCAGGCTCTTGATGATTCCAACCATTAATAGTCATATCTGACAACCACTTAAATACTTCGTTTTGATGATTCTTTTTTATTACGATTGACTTTGCCATTAAAGGAAAGCTTACGCCATAATTTTTCTTGCAAAAAGCAGCAATACTTTCATTGTCCTTGGTTTCTTGCTCCTTAAAGTCATTGGCAGGAAAACCAACCACTACAAGGCTTTCAGCATATTTTTCTTGTAATTTTTCAAGCGCTTCGTATTGTCCGGTGAAACCACAATCACTAGCAGTGTTTACGATTAATACTTTCTTTCCTTTCAATGAAGCAAAATTGAAATCCTTGCCATTGATATCTTTTGTGGTTAAACTATAAAAAGAAACCAAGGGTATTTTATTTTCTTTATTTATTTGAATTTGTTTTTTACCTGCTCCCTTACTCGTCCACATAATAGCAGGGTAAATTGTTTTCAAAATAGATTGGCGATAAGACATGCCTTGTTTTTTCATCAACAATGTGGCAGAAACTAAAACACCTAAAGCGATGGCAATTTTTATCATAACATTTTTTTTATTTTTCAATCTATCCTATTAATCTTTTTAATAACCAAGCCTTGCCTTTATAGGGAGGGTATTTAAAACCAGGATCTATCCAGGTAGGTGTTTTTAACACCGACTTCGTGTGCGTAAAAGTATCAAAACTTAATTTACCATGATAGCCTCCTGTTCCGCTAAAACCCCTGCCACCAAAGGGTAATTCATGATTGGTAATATGCATGGTTGCATTGTTTACACAAGCACCCCCAGAAGGTACATTGGTCAACCAATAGGCTTCATCATTTTTATTTTCAGTGAAAACATAAAAGGCCAATGGATTTGGATTTTTTTGAATAATGGCCAAGGCTTCTTCTTTCGATGCATAAGTAAGAATGGGAAGGATGGGGCCAAAAATCTCCTCCTGCATAATTTTTGCATCTGGATGAACCTCTATCATAATCGTTGGTTCAATAAATAATTTTTCTCTATTTGATTTACCTCCATATACAATTTCACCATCTCCTAAATAAGAAGTAAGACGCAACCATTGTTTATCGTTAATAATTTTACCATAATGTTCTGAGGACGCTGCGTCTGCTCCATAGAAATTTTGAATGGCAATAATTAATTCTTTAATGAGCTGATCTCTTAAATGATGGGGTACTAAAATATAGTCAGGGGCAATACACATTTGACCGCAATTAGAAAATTTAGGATTGGCTAAACGACGCGCTGCCACTCTTATGTTGGCATCACCACCAATCACTGCAGGGCTCTTCCCTCCTAACTCTAAGGTCACGGGCACTAATTGCTCGGCTGCTAATTTGTAAATAATTTTTCCCACCATGGTACTGCCCGTATAAAAGATATGGTCGAATCTATTTTCAGTAAGTAGTGGTGGAAGTACCGTTGCCCCGTCCCCTTCTAAATACATCATGTAATTTTCAGGAAATAAAGAATGAATTATTTTTTGCATCACCGCTGCTGTAGCTGGCGCAAACTCAGATGGTTTTAAGACCGCACAATTTCCACCCGCAATGGCACCAATTAAGGGCGTAAATAATAATTGAAAAGGATAGTTCCAAGGAGCGATAATACATACCACCCCTAAAGGTTCTTGTAGGGTATAACTTGAAGAAGGCATATTGACCAAATTAGTGGCCACCGAATTAGGTTCCATCCAAGTTTTCAAATGTTTAATCGTATAATTTAGTTCACTTAAGAAAAAACCTATCTCTGTAGCCCAGGCATCTTCATCAGTTTTTTTCAAATCCGCATAAAGCGCTTGGTATAATTGTTTTTCAGACTCTAAAACAGCTTTTTTTAGGCGTTCTAGCTGTAGCATTCTGAACTCGTAGGACTGGGTAGCGCCTGTTGCAAAATACGAACGTAGGCTATGAATAGTAGTAGGCATAAGCAATGATTATTAGGCAATTTAAGTCTTATTCGTGAAATAAAGCTGTTCATATTCAGTTCGTCAAATTATTTTCAAAAGTTCCAAAATATTTGATAATTTAACACTATCAATAACGATTCAAAACTAAATACTGATTTGCTATGTCTAAGAAAAAAATTGACAATTCAAGAAGAGATTTTATAAGAAATTCGGCGCTTGCTTTAGGCGGATTTTACATCTTACCTAGACATGTTATAGGTGGAAAAGGATTTACTGCGCCAAGTGATAAATTACAAATTGCGGGCATCGGTGCCGGAGGTAAAGGAGAAAGTGATTTATTTAATTTTTACAATAGTGGCAAAGCAGAC
>CAIJZF010000109.1 GCA_903825095.1 uncultured Bacteroidota bacterium
AGGTGCCATACTCTTAGACAAAAGCGCATTCGATACCATTAGTGAAATTTTAAAGCCAGAATGTTTTTATGTAGAAGGGCATCAACTTATTTTTAGTGCGATGCAGGGCTTGCAACAAAAGAACATGCCCATTGACATGCTCACCATGGTGGAAGAATTAAAAATGCGTGAGCAGTTAGATATAATTGGTGGCGCCTACTATATTTCTAAATTAACCAATGTGGTTGTGTCTACCGCCAACATTGAAGCGCATGGTAGAATTGTTTTACAAAAATTTATTCAAAGAGAATTAATTAGAATAAGTGGAGAAGTGATTGCGAACGCTTATGAAGATAGCACCGATGTTTTTGATTTACTAGATGATAGTGAAACAAAAATGTTTAACATTACTAATAACTATTTGAAGAAAAACTTCGTGGATATTGGAGACGCCTTAGCACATGCCGTTACGCGTATTGACCAATTAAGAACGAAGAAAGATGAGATATCGGGCGTACCTAGTGGATTCACTTCACTCGATAGAATTACTTACGGATGGCAACCTACCGATTTAATTATTTTAGCAGCCCGTCCTTCTGTGGGTAAAACTGCCTTCGCTTTAAACTTGGCGCGTAATGCAGCACTGCATCCTACTAAACCACAGGCCGTTGGATTTTTTAGTTTAGAGATGAGCGCTTCTCAATTAGTACAACGTATTTTAAGTGCGGAGAGTGAAATTAAAATGGAAAAAATTTCAAGAGGTAAATTAGAAGAATACGAATACCAACAATTACATAGCAAGGGTATTAAAAAATTAGAACAAGCCCCTATTTATATTGACGATACCGCTGCCTTAAATATTTTTGAATTTAGAGCAAAGGCAAGAAGACTGGTGAACAAACACCAAGTTAAAATAATCATCATTGACTATTTGCAATTAATGAGTGGCTCTGGTGATAGAAATTCTAATCGTGAACAAGAGATTAGTAATATTTCAAGAAGTTTAAAAGCCTTAGCAAAGGAATTGAACATTCCTATTATTGCACTATCTCAATTAAGTCGTGCGGTTGAAACTAGAAAAGAAAGCAAGATGCCTCAGTTGAGTGATTTACGTGAATCGGGTGCCATTGAACAAGATGCGGATATGGTTATGTTTATTTACCGTCCTGAATACTATGAGGTAATGAGCAATGAGATGGGAGAAAGTACACAAGGGGAAACGCATATTAGAATTGCGAAGCATAGAAATGGTCGATTAGATTTAATTAAACTAAGAGCCAATTTAGATATTCAAAGATTTGAAGAATGGGAAGGTGATGCAGGCATACCAGGACTAGCAAGCAATTACAAACCATTGCAACCCAGTTTAAATAGTGGTGGCACACCAGATGGCGGTAAGTTCTTTATTCAAGGTAGTAAAATGAATGAAGGCGAATTTGACGAAGGCATTAATGACGACCAACCGTTTTAAATAAGTCGAAACTATGTCGATACCTTATTTTTACGAGCCTAGTATTTTGTCTGGCCAAACTAGTTTTACCTTAAATGAAATAAGCAGCAAGCATTGCGTTCAAGTACTTAGAATGCAAGAAAATCAAAGAGTAGATATTACCAATGGCTTGGGCTATTTATTTGAAGCGACTATTCTCACTGCGCATAAAAAAAACACCCTAGTACAAATACAATCGGAAAAGTTTATAGCAGCCCCCTCACAAAAAATTACTTTAGGCATTGGGCTTCTAAAAAACCTTACTAGGTTAGAATGGCTATTAGAAAAAGCCACTGAGATGGGTGTTTATGAAATTATGCCACTTCTATGCGAGCATACATTGTTTGAAAAATTTAAGTTGGAAAGATTTCAAAATATTTTGCAATCGGCTATGATACAAAGTCAGCAGGTATGGTTACCTATTTTAGACACGCCTGTAAAATTTAAAGAAGCCATTCAAAATCAAAAACAAGTACAGAAATTAATAGCGCACTGTGAAGATGGCAATAAAATAAATATTAAAGAAATAGAAGCCGGCGCTGATTTGCTATTATTCATTGGCCCTGAAGGCGATTTTTCTTCTACAGAAATTGAATTAGCCCTTGCAAATAATTACCAGGCCATTCAATTAGGACCTACCAGGCTTAGAACAGAAACAGCAGCCCTATTTGCTTTAAGTGTCTTAAAAAAATTCTAATTTCAATATATGAATATGGCTGCAAGCATTATTGAAGTAAATACCCCTTTATTAGAAAAAGAATTTCTAGAAATTAATGCTTCTTTAAATAAAAGCAATCCTAATTATATACGCCCCTTAGATAATGAAGTCGTTCAGGTATTTGATCGAAGTCATAATAAATTATTTAAAGGGGGTGACGCTAAAAGATGGATAGTCCAAAATGAAGAAGGTATTTGCACCGGTCGCATAGCTGCATTTTATTACGAGAGCTATAAAAATAAAGGCACTGAATTTCCTGTAGGTTGTGTAGGTTTTTTTGATTGCATCAATGACCAAGCCACAGCGAATTTACTTTTTTCGACTGCTCAAAAATGGTTGAGTGAAAACGGCATGGAGGCCATGGATGGCCCTATTAATTTTGGAGATAGAGATAAATGGTGGGGACTGATGGTCAAAGGATTTGACAAAGAACCCATGTATGGTATGTCTTTCAACCCAAGTTATTACGAAGCCCTTATCACTAATTATGGTTTTCAAAATTATTATACCCAATATTATTACCAAAAGGATTTACGCGAGCCTCTTCCTGCTCGTTTTGAAGAGCGTTATAATAAATTTAAAGCCAAGCCCGATTATTCAGCCCTGCATTTAGATAAAAATAATTTAGAAAAATTTGCCAAGGACTTTGTGCATATATATAATAGTGCCTGGGCGCAACATGGAGAAGAAAAAGCCATTACCCTTGAACAAATATTAAAACTATTTAAAACTTTGAAAGCGGTGATGGATGAAAGAGTGATTTGGTTTGCTTACTACAAAGAAGAACCTATTGCCATGTTTATTAATATTCCAGATGTGAATCAGTACTTTAAATATTTCAATGGGAAGTTGGGGCTTCTTCAAAAACTACATTTGCTTTGGATGAAGTTTAGAGGAAGCAATGATAAATTAACAGGTTTGGCTTTTGGAGTGGTACCTAAATACCAAGCCTTGGGCATTGATAGTTATTTAATTAATTGCTGCTATATTATGCTGCATAAAATAAAATTGTATAGCGGTTATGAAATGGGCTGGGCTGCGGACTGGAATCCTAAAATGGTCAATATTTATAAAAGCCTGGACGCTCAACCTAGCAGACAAATGGTCACTTTTAGACATATTTTTAACCCCAGCGTCCACCCTTTTGAAAGACATCCTCCCATGGATTATAGTGCAAAATAAGGGCGCGCAATAAGGACCTAAAAGGGGCTTTAACAATTAGGGGATAAGATTTATTTCCCCGATGAATTCTTTTGATTTTGAATGTGTATATTGCGCGTCAACTATGGATAATTTCGTCGTTTCAGCAAGAAAATATAGGCCCCAAAACTTTAATACAGTGGTGGGACAAGCGCCTATTACTACTACTTTAAAAAATGCCATTTTAAACAATCATTTGGCGCATGCCTTTTTGTTTTGTGGGCCAAGAGGAGTGGGTAAAACTACTTGCGCGCGTATTTTAGCCAAAACCATAAACTGTACTAGTATCACCAAGGAGGGAGAAGCCTGCAATACTTGCGAATCTTGTGTTTCTTTCGAGAAAGGCGCTAGTTTAAATATTCATGAATTAGATGCAGCTTCTAATAATTCAGTAGATGATATCAGAACCCTAGTAGAGCAAGTACGCTTTGCACCTCAAGCGGGTAAATACAAAGTATATATAGTAGATGAGGTACACATGTTAAGTACCAGTGCCTTCAATGCCTTTTTGAAAACATTGGAAGAGCCACCACCCTATGCTATATTTATTTTAGCCACTACTGAAAAACATAAAATTCTTCCTACCATTTTAAGTCGTTGTCAAATTTTTGATTTTAGACGTATTACTTCTAATGATACCGTAGCACATTTGGAAGAAATTATTGGTAAAGAAAATATCAAGGCTGAAAAAAATGCATTGCAATTAATTGCGCAAAAAAGTGAAGGTTGTATGCGTGATGCTCTTAGTATTTTAGATAAAATAGTGAGTTTTTCTAATGGGGCTTTAACTTATGAAAATACTTTAGAGCATTTAAATATTTTAGACGAGGCTTACTTTTTTAAATTACTAGACCACCTTACGAAACAGGACCTTACCAAGGCCATGTTATTGTATGATGAGATTAATCAAAAAGGTTTTGAGGGAGATATGGTTTTATACGGACTTGCCGGCTTTATTAGAAACTTATTAGTTTGCAAGGACCCTGCAAGTGCTAAATTATTAGAATCCATTGAAGGATGGAGAGAACAATATATTAGTGTATCAAAAGAAATGAGCACTCCTTATTTAGTAAGTGCCCTAAACTTATTAAACGAAGCCGAGATTCAATTTAAAATGGCGCGCAATAAAAGGTTGCATGTAGAAATGGCCATTATTAAACTCAACTTTTTACAACAAGCTATTGAACTAAGCATGGAGGATAGCCAAGTTGTAAAAAAAAAACTAGTTGATAGCCACTACCCTATTCGATTAAAGAAAATTATTCCATTAAGTAATTCAGTTGTCACTAAGGAGGCTAAATTAATTATAGAACAGCCATCTGTTGTAAAACCAGCTGCCGCTAAAACTAGTTCTATTTCAAGTTCAAACGCTTCATCTACCACTACTTCTTCTAGTCTTAGTTCTGCTAGTGCTTCTACTGTTAGTTCTTCTCGTGCTAGCACTTCTGCTTCTGCTACAACTACTAATACTACAACTACTAATGCTACAACTAGCAATTTACCTAGCGCAGTACCTACACAGAAAGGCAGCAATAAAAATTTACTCGCTGTACTTCAAAATAAATACGGAGAGAAGTACAAGATTGAAGAAGTCATCGATTCTATTCCACTTACCATGGACGATTTAAGAAAATGTTGGGATGATTTCACTATTACTTTAGAGACTGCTTTAAAACACTCCGCCGCTAGTACTTTTAAATTAGCTCAATTAGATATCGAAAACGAAACTCATTTTACGATAACTGTTCCTGCTTTAACGGCACAAAAATTTGTGGAGCAAGAAAGAATGAATGTACTTGAAAAAGTGTGGGAACATTTTCACAACCGCGCTATTCAATTTAGTATACTGGTGGCGGCTAGTGAAAAAGAAGATGTTCCTTTACATTTAAGTTTGAATAGCAAACAAAAATACGAACGTATTGCAGCGCAGTATCCCTTGGTACAGGAATTAAAAACAAGATTAAATTTAGAGATTTACTACTAGAGATTTACTATTAAAGCATTACTACTAGAAATTTAGTACTACAACTTTACTGCTAGAATTTTTACAATTAAAGCTTCGCTTTTTGGTATCCCTTCTGCTTTAGATATTGAAATATTTTTTGACGGTGATCGCCTTGTATAATAATTTCTCCATCCTTCACCGAGCCTCCTGTTCCACAATGGTTTTTTAAGGCCTTGCCTAAATCATTCATCGCCTCCAGCGAGCCTTCAAAACCATACACAATAGTCACTGTTTTTCCAGCCCTATGTTTGGTCTCTAAAATAACTTTCAGTAATTGATCCGCTGGCGCTAAAGTAAGTACCGATTCTTCTTCCCTTGGCAGCATGTAATCTGGATTAGTACTATACACTAAGGGAGAACTATTTTGACTAGATTGATTTGATTTGCCTTTTTTGCTCATTTTTCAGGTATTATAACAGTATAAAGTTTGTAGTCTGCCTAGTATTTTGAAACTTTGTGGTACAAATTAATAAAAACAAAGTTAAGGCTAAAATAAAGGAAGAATTATGTCAAAAAAACTAATGTTGGTGATCATGGACGGATGGGGATTAGGACTGGTGCCTGCTTCAGATGCTATACAACAAGCCAAAGTACCTTTCGTAACAAGTTTATACAAGAATTATCCTCACACCACCCTAGTGACTTGTGGTGAAGCCGTTGGTTTACCAGAGGGCCAAATGGGAAATAGTGAAGTGGGTCATTTAAATTTAGGCGCTGGCCGTATAGTATACCAAGAATTACAAAGAATTAATGTAGCTATTAAAACAGGTGAGCTTGCAAGCAACCCCACTTTATTAGCAGCTATTGACTATGCAAAACAAAATAATAAGCCATTACATTTATTAGGTTTAATAAGTGATGGTGGTGTGCATTCACATACAAGTCATTTAAAAGCTATTTGTGATTTATGTAAAGCAAAAGGCTTAAGTGAAATTTATATTCATGCCTTTACCGATGGAAGAGATACCGATCCTAAAAGTGGATTAGGCTATATCGAAGACCTTGAAAATCATTTAAAAAATTCAGCAGGAAAAATTGCGACTGTAAGTGGCAGGTATTATGCCATGGATAGAGATAAAAGATGGGAAAGAGTTCAACTAGCCTATGACTGTTTAGTGAAAGCAGAAGGGCCGATAGCAGCTTCTGCTATTGATTCTATTAAAGCCAACTATGCTAGTAATATTACAGATGAATTTATAAAACCAACAGTTCTAACTGAAAATGGCAAACCCATTGCTACTATAAAAGACGGACATGCAGTGCTATGCTTTAATTTTAGAACCGACCGTTGTAGAGAAATTACTGAAGTACTTAGCCAAAAAGATTTTCCAGACTTTGGTATGAAAAAATTGGACTTACATTATACCACCATTACAAAATATGACGAAACCTTTAAAAAAGTAAATATCATTTTTGAAAATGATAATTTAGAAAATACCTTGGGAGAAGTTTTAGCAAAACACAAAAAGAAACAAATTAGAATTGCAGAGACGGAAAAATATCCCCATGTAACTTTTTTCTTTAGTGGTGGTAGAGAATTACCATTTGAAGGTGAAACAAGAATTATGGCCCCTTCTCCTAAAGTAGCTACCTATGATTTACAACCTGAAATGAGTGCAGCGGAATTAACCGATAAATTATTGCCTGAAATTAAAGCAGGCAATCCCGATTTTGTTTGCTTAAACTTTGCCAATGCCGATATGGTAGGTCATACAGGTGTATTTTCAGCCGTGATGAAGGCGGTGGAAACGGTGGATGCTTGCGTTGAAAAAATTGTTACTGCTGGTGTAGAGAATGGTTATACTATCTTTTTAACAGCCGATCATGGCAATGCCGACTATATGATTAATGAAGACGGCAGCCCTAACACAGCGCATACACTTAATTTGGTGCCTTTTTTCATTATAGACAAGGACTGGAAAGGCAGCATAAAACCAGGTAAATTAGGTGACCTAGCCCCTACTATCTTAAAAGTAATGGGCTTAGACATTCCTATTGAGATGACCGGTGATGTATTAATTTAATAAAATTATGAATTAATATTATCTTTAAGTAATAGTCAAATCATAGTTTAGCAATAAAAGAATCACTATATTGTTAAACTTAGCAAAGAATAAAATTGTCAAAGACTTATTATCTATTTATAACCAACTTAAAAACAATATTATGATCAAGAAAATACTTATTGGGTTACTAGTCGCATTAATCGTAATCCAATTTATTCGCCCCGCAAAAAATAATTCAGGCGATGTTACTAAAGATATTACCACTCTATATCCTATGTCTGATAGTGTCAAATTAGTATTTGATAAGGCCTGCGCCGATTGTCATACCAACAACACAAAATATCCTTTCTACGCATCCATTCAACCTATTGGCTATTGGTTAGCTGATCATGTAAAAGACGGCAAGCGTCATTTTAATATTAATGAATTTGCTGGCTATAGAATTGGTAAGCAAAATAAAAAATTAGAAGAAGTAATTGAGCAAATTAAAGAAGGTGAAATGCCTTTACCTTCTTATACCATTATACATACTGAAGCTAAATTAACAGAAGCAGAAAAAGCTTTAATTTCTAATTGGTGCCAAAATATAATTGATACCATTAAAGCAACCTACCCTGCTGACAGCCTAAAGTTAAAAAGACCTACAAAACCAGAAGGCGCAGCTAAATAAGGCTCTTAAAGTATGAAAATTGTTAAAGCAACTTATTTAATTTCAAGTCCTAGTTTTGATCAATGCCCTGCATTGAAGGCGCCAGAATATGCCTTTATTGGAAGAAGTAATGTAGGCAAGTCTTCTATTATCAATGCCTTATGCGGACAAAAAAACTTGGCCAAGACTTCGGGCACGCCTGGAAAAACACAGCTAATCAACCACTTTGAAATTACAAGCAATAGTGTCGCCAAAGGCAAACAAGAAAAATGGTATATAGTAGATTTACCCGGTTATGGATTTGCCAAAGTATCTCAAAGTAGTAGAAGAAGATGGGAGCAAATGATAGAAAACTATTTAAGAAAAAGAGAAAACTTAAACCGAGTATTTGTTTTAATTGATAGTAGACATGCTCCTCAAAAAATTGATTTAGAATTTGTAGAACAATTATTCAAATGGGAAATACCTTTCACACTTATATTTACTAAATCAGATAAAGAGAAACCAGGTGTGGTAGCAAGAAATGTAAAATCATTTTTTGATGCACTGAATGAAATACTTCCTTTTTTACCACAAGGCTTTGTAACTAGTGCAGAAAAAAGAACAGGAGTAGATGAAGTATTGGCATGTATTGACCAATACAATAAACTAGACGC
>CAIJZF010000110.1 GCA_903825095.1 uncultured Bacteroidota bacterium
CATCACACCACCCATGGCTTGCATAACTTGTAAGCTGGTAAAGTTTTCAGAAGCGATTAATTCAATGCCTCTTCTTTGGCGTTCTAATTCTTGACGGATAATGTCAAATACAAGGGTATCTCTTTGCATGGCTCTATTTTTAGGGTTCTATTTTGCAAAAATAAATCATTAATAAGCCTAGTCAAAGTCCAAGTTTCAACAGTTGGCCGCCTAATATCCACATTTTCAAGCGCTTTGCTTAAAATTGACCAATTGAAGCCCAAATTTGTACTATTACTAACAGTTATTTGCTACTTTTAACTCCCCCAAAAAGGTAAATTATGAAGGCTATTATTCCCGTTGCTGGAGCAGGCGCAAAACTCCGCCCTCATACCTATACACAGCCCAAGGCGCTGATACCTATTGCAGGTAAAACCATACTTAGTTTTATTGTAGATCAGTTAAAAGAAGTGGGTATCACCGAATTTATTTTTGTAGTAGGGTACTTAGGCGATAAAATTCAGGACTATGTCAATGCTACTTATCCAAATTTAACGACTCATTTTGTGTATCAGAATGATAGACTTGGAACTGCGCATGCCATTGAATTAGCCAAAGCCATTGTAGGCGATGATGAAGTTTTTATTTCTTTAGGAGATACCATTTGTGAATTTGATATTAAGGAAGTAATGGATAGCCCTTATAGTATGTTGGGCGTAAAAAAAGTAGATGACCCAAGACAGTTTGGCGTAGTAGAAATGAATGAAGACTATTTTGTAGAACATGCGGTAGAAAAACCAGCCATCCCAAAATCAAATAAAGCATTAGTAGGTTTATATAAAATAAAAGAGTCGGCCATTTTATTTGAATGCTTTCAACAATTATTTACCGACAATATAAAATCCAATGGTGAATACAATTTAACCGATGCGATTGACTGCATGATAAAAAAGGGAGTGCAGTTTAAAGGCTTTAAAGTAAATCAATGGTACGATTGCGGTAAGAAAGAAAATTTATTAGAAGCCAATGCAGTGCTGCTTAATAAAACAGGGGGCTTGGTGGTTGCGCCAGAAACTTATCCTAATAGTATTATTATAGCACCTGTAAGTATAGCAGAGGGTTGTGTAATAGAAAACTCCATTATTGGCCCGCATGTAACTATTGGAAATAATACCACTATTAAAAGTTCGGTGGTGAAAGAAAGTATTATTGGTTCTTATACCACACTTGATGAAGTGGTTTTAGATAATTCATTAATTGGTAGCGATGCGGCTGTGAAAGGCTTAAGCCGCACATTGAATATAGGAGACAATACAGAAATTGATTTCGGATAATAATTTCTTTTTTTGGCACTAAATTTTCTTTATGCTTTTCGAAAATAGAATTACAGAATTATTTAAAATTGACTTACCCATTATTCAAGCAGGAATGGTTTGGGCCAGTGGTTGGGAACTAGCCAGTGCTGTAAGTAATGCAGGTGGTTTAGGTATTATAGGGGCGGGCAGTATGTATCCAGAAGTTTTAAGAACCCATATCCAAAAAACCAAGGCTGCCACGCATAAACCATATGCTGTAAACCTGCCTATGTTGTATCCCGACTTGCAAGCGCATATAAATATTATTATAGAAGAGAAAGTGCCCATTGTTTTTACAAGTGCAGGCAATCCCAAAACATGGACAGCTGTTTTAAAAGCTGCAGGATGTATAGTGGTGCATGTAGTAAGTAGTGCACAGTTTGCTTTAAAGGCAGAAGCTGCAGGATGTGATGCAGTGGTGGCAGAAGGCTTTGAAGCAGGTGGTCATAATGGAAGAGAAGAGACTACTACCATGGTATTAATTCCTATGGTAAGTAAATCGGTAAAAATTCCAGTGATTGCTGCAGGAGGTATTGCTAATGGAGCTCAAATGTTAGCAGCTTTTGCTTTAGGTGCAGAGGCGGTGCAAATTGGTTCAAGATTTGTATGTAGTACAGAAGCTTCTGCGCATATTCATTTTAAAAACGCTATTATAGAATCGAAGGAATGAGCCACTGAATTAGGATTAAAGTCTCTAGCGCCCGTTCGCTTTTTAAAAAATAAATTTGCGAATGAAATACTAGCTTTTGAAAAGCAAGGGGCTAGTAAAGAAGCATTGGCTGAAAGGTTAGGAAAGGGAAAAGCAAAGCTAGGCATGTTTGAAGGAGATATGGAAAATGGAGAACTAGAAATTGGACAGGTAACGGCCATGATTGAGTCTATCATGCCGGCTGCTGATATAGTCAAAGAAATTTGGAATGATTTTCAAGCAGGGGTGGGGCATTTAAAATCTCTTCCACTCAGTAGAAATTTTTAGAGTAAATCTTTTTAGCGAAATTTTTGTTTAATAAAAAGAATAATTAAGAATTAGTTTTTAATTATTCTTTTATTTTAAGCATCCTTGTGTATCGTAAATGAATTTCCTTGTGCAACGCAAGTCATTACAATATCATTAATACAAACATGTTTAGGTAAATTGGCTACATACCAAGCGGTATTGGCAATGTCTTCTGCTTTTAAAGGTTCGTATCCAGCATATACAGCAGCGGCCTTGGTAGCATCTCCTTTAAATCTTACTAAAGAAAAATCGGTTTCCACTGCACCTGGGTGAATGGCAGTTACTTTTATTTTATATTGAAGTAAGTCAATTCTTTGTGCCTTGCTAATAGCGTCAACTGCATGTTTGGTTGCGCAATACACATTACCATCCTTGTATACTTCTTTACCAGCGGTGCTACCAATATTAATAATATGGCCTTGATTTTTAATTAAGTAGGGAAGGGTTGCTTTAGAAGTATATAATAATCCTTTGACATTGGTATCAATCATGGTATCCCAGTCTTCTATGTTTGCATTTTCAAAAGAGTCTCTTCCTAAAGCTAGGCCTGCATTGTTTACAAGCAAGTCAATGGCCTGCCATTCTGAAGGCAAACTACCTATTTGTTGAAATACGGCTTCTTTATTTTGTACATCAAAAATTAAAGACAAAGTTTTCACTTTATATTTTTGCTCTATGCTAGCAGCTACTGCTTCTAGCTTTTCTTTTCTGCGTGCTGTTAAAATTATATTCCAGCCACCTGCTGCAAATTTTTCTGCAATGGCTTTTCCAAAACCTGAACTAGCGCCTGTAATGAGTATTATTTTTGACATGATATTATTTTGAATAAGTTATGTGAAATATTTTTTCTTGAATGAGTTATTATTTTTTGAATAATGCATTAATGCGTCCCTTTTCTACTAGGCGGTAATTAAGCAGTGCTGCAATGGCTATTAAGGCCCATACTTCTATAGAAAAATGTTGTGGAAGCCAGTAGCTTGTTATTATTAAGCCAATAGTGGATGCTAAGTATAGCATACCTATTTGTCCAATGGCTTTTGAAGGAATAAAATAAAATACTAGGGCTATAATATATAAAGGGTGCATCCACATTAAATTATAGTTCTGGTAACAAGCACTGTGTTTTGAAATTAAACTCATGTACACCATTAAGCTACCCCCTGCAGTGAAAGATATCAAAAGTAAAATATCTAATACTTTAGCTATGCGCTGTGTAATAAGGCTATTCCATTTGGAGCAGAATGCGTAAAATAATAATAGTGCCATTAAAATATAAATGGGGCTATTGCTACTTACAGGTTTCTCGCTAGCATAGGTTAAAACATTTTCCTTCACTACCAAACGGCCTGTAGTAGCAATTTGCTGATGCAATAAAAAAGGTAAAAAACCTGCTTGAAAGTCGCTAGGTTTTTGATCGGAATAAGCACCTAATAATAAATCTATGCCTAGGCCAATCCAAGGTAGCCCTTGCTTATAAGGAGCACTCACTACTTCCGAACGGTAAGACTTTACTGGAAGTGAAGTAGCTTGGAAATTACTATTTTTAAATAGGCCATCTTTTACACGCGTGGTACAGTTGTCGGAAATAAAATTGTATAAATAAAAACGGTTATCACCCATCATATTTACTTGAAGGGCTGTATACCATTTTATTTTTTCTGCAGTACTTAACTTTAGTACCTGCTCGTATACATTTCTTTTTTCGAATTGGTATTCGTTTAAAAAGTCGCTGTAATTATTAACGGAAACAAAATAAAGTAAGTCGCCTTTAATAAATTTGGCTATAAAATTGGGCTCATTAAAATTAAATGTGCCGTAATTAAAAACAATATCGGTATTGTTTACGCTGTCCACAACTCTTACAGCAGTATGTCCCCAAATGGTATAAATATCTTCTCCGGCATCACAGGTAATAATACTAAATTGAATACGGGGCTTGAAGGAGCTCGTATCTTGTTTCATTGCTTCTTGCCCCATTGCCTGCATTTTTAAAATGCAAGAAGCGAAGAGTAAAAAAAGAAAAATATATTTTTTCAAGGCCCAGTGTATAAGTCGTTATTTATTTCTTACTATAGTTAGGGGCTTCTCTAGTAACTTCTACATCGTGTGTATGACTTTCTCTCATGCCGGCATTGGTTATTTGAACAAATGTTGCATTTTGTAAGTCTTTTACATTTTTAGCACCGCAATAACCCATACCTGCTTTTAGTCCGCCTACAAATTGATAAACAATTTCATGTAAGTTTCCTTTGTAAGCAAC
>CAIJZF010000111.1 GCA_903825095.1 uncultured Bacteroidota bacterium
ATGAAAAAAATAAAAGAGCTACGCGTACTTATACAATTGATACAGATGAAGGCGTGAGAGCAGATACTACCATTGAAGCATTGGCTAAATTAAAACCCGCTTTTGCTGTAAAAGGTTCTGTGACGGCAGGTAATTCTTCTCAAACAAGTGATGGTTCAAGTTTTGTAATGGTGATGAGTGAAAAATTAATGAACTCTTTGGGTTTAAAACCTATTGGTCGTTTAGTGAACTGTGCTTCTGCAGGAGTGCACCCAAGAATTATGGGTATTGGTCCTATTGAGGCTGTGCCAAAAGTCTTAAAGCAGGCGGGCATGACACAGGACCAAATAGATCTTTTTGAACTAAATGAAGCCTTTGCCTCTCAGTCTATAGCGGTGATTAGAACCCTTAATTTAGATACAAATAAAGTTAATATTAACGGCGGTGCCATTGCACTTGGCCATCCTTTAGGCTGCACGGGTAGCAAATTAACTGTTCAAATTTTAAGCGATTTAGAGCGCCTTCATAAGAAATATGGCATTGTGACTGCCTGCGTGGGCGGAGGTCAGGGTATTGCCGGCATAATTGAACGCCTTTAGTTCATCCTTTTCTTGGCTTTTTTCACCATTTTTTGCCTAAAATATAATAGCTTAGGTACTCTATTTATTTCAAAATAAGTAAACTTATAACTATGCGTATATCTATTCTTGGGTCTATTGTTTTGGCATCTATTTTGTCAATGACTAATTTATCTGCACAGAAGGCAAAAAAAGCAACGACTGTAGCAACTGCCACTGAAACTAAAGTGGATATTAATAAAGTATTTAAAAATTGGAAACCACGTAATGTGGGTCCTGCTTCCATGAGTGGTCGTGTTACTTCTATTGATGTGGAAGTAGCGAATCCAAATAATATTTGGATAGGCGCAGCATCGGGAGGTGTTTGGAAAACAAATAATGCAGGCGTGAGTTGGACACCTGTTTTTGATGAGCAACCTATTTTAAATATGGGAGCTATCGCTATTCAACAATCTAATCCAAGTGTGGTATGGGCTGGAACCGGAGAAGGTAATCCAAGAAACTCTATTAGCATAGGAGAAGGTATTTATAAAACATTAGATGCCGGAAAAACATGGAAGAGAATGGGCTTGGAGCAAACAAGAAATATTCACCGTGTAATCATCGATCCAACCAATCCGAATACTGTGTATGCAGGTGCGATTGGAAATCCTTATGGACAAAGCAAAAACAGAGGTGTCTATAAAACAACCGATGGAGGAGATACATGGAATCAAATTTTATTTACCAATGATACTTCTGGTCCTGGTGATATGATTATGGATCCAAAAAATCCAAATAAATTATTTGTAGCCATGTGGCACCATTATCGTAATCCTTATCATTTAGAAAGTGGTGGAAAGGGAAGTGGAATTTATATGACTATTGATGGAGGAAAGAATTTCACCAAATTGGGGAAAGAGAATGGACTACCTGAAGGTAATTTAGGCCGTGTGGGTATTGCTATTAGTAAGTCTAATCCTAATAGAGTGTATGCCTTAGTAGAGTCTACTAAGAGTGGTTTATACAGAAGTGATG
>CAIJZF010000112.1 GCA_903825095.1 uncultured Bacteroidota bacterium
CAAGATGCTTTTCTTAAATCGGCATAAGTACCTCCTTGTACAATAGGGAATAGATTTTGCGTATGACCATATAAATCGGGCGTTTCTGCTAATCTATTAAAGCATTTATCCAACCACAAATGGGTAAGATTCATACTCTTTTGCACATATTCATACTCACTTGGATAAGGCGGGCATTCATCAAAAGCCATAATAATATCTGCACCAATACTTCTTTGAATATCCATCACTTTTTCAGGACTAAATAAATGCTTGCTACCATCAATATGCGATTGAAATAAAACACCCTCTGGTTTAATTTTTCTATTCGATGCCAATGAAAAAACTTGGTAGCCACCACTATCGGTTAGAATAGGTCTGTCCCAACCCATAAAACGGTGTAAACCACCAGCAGCCTCCATTACTTCTGTTCCCGGACGTAAATAAAGATGATAAGTATTGCCTAAAATTATTTGTGCACGAATATCGTTTTTGAGTTGCTGTTGAGTAACTGCCTTTACAGAACCAATGGTTCCCACAGGCATGAATATAGGGGTCTGAATCTCACCATGGTCGGTGGTAATAGTACCTGCCCTAGATGCCCCTGTTTTGCTTTGATATGCTAAGTTAAATTGTAGTGCCGCCATGGCGCAAAGGTAAGGTCAAATGGGCTATTTTTCCACATTCAATCTCCGACTGAAGTAGTTGAAGGTGCATGCTATACTTTTGTATCATGTTAACTAACCTACCACTATCAAACATATTGATAGGCAGTTTTATAGGCATTATTGCCATTCAGCTGTTTTATTATCTATATTTTTTTCTTCGTCTTGCTATTTATAAGAAGCCTGAAAAGTCAACCCATATGGAACATCCTATTTCCGTGGTGATTTGCGCAAGAGATGAAGCAGAAAATTTAGCCAATAATTTACCAGGTGTTTTAGTACAGCAGTATAACACCACCCATGAAGTGGTTTTGGTAAATGATAATTCAGAAGATGAAACAAAATATTTATTAGAAGAGTTTAAAAAATCATTTAAGAATTTAAACCCGGTTTTACTTTCTCAAGAAGCTAAAATGATTAACGGGAAAAAATTTCCTTTGTCTATTGGTATTAAGTCTGCGAAAAATGAAACTTTATTATTGACAGATGCCGACTGCGTCCCTGCAAGTGAACATTGGATGCGTCTTATGCAAGATGGTTATGACGAGGGTATTGAAATTGTACTTGGCTATGGTGCTTATAAAAAGAAACCAGGCTTAATTAATAAACTTATACGTTTTGAAACTTTTCAAACCGCTTTACAATATTTTTCTTACGCTTTAGCAGGCCTTCCTTACATGGGTGTAGGAAGAAACTTATCTTATAAAAAAGACGTGTTTATTCGCAATAAAGGATTCTCTTCTATCAATCAAATGCCTAGTGGCGATGACGATTTATTTATTAATCAAGTAGCTAATAAACATAATACTGCCATTGTTATTGATAAAGACGCGCATACTTTAAGTGAACCAAAGACAAGCTTACACGATTGGATGAATCAAAAGTATAGACATTATACCACCAGTAAGTATTATAAACTCTCTCATGCAACCCTACTTGCCTTTTATGCCATTAGTCAGTTTTTAGTATACCCTATTTTAATTACTGCTTTAATACTAACCAAAGAATACCTACTCTTAGCTTCCTTATGGAGTATTAGAATGCTGGTACAAGGAACTATATTAAGAAGTACAATGAAAAAGCTAAACGAGCTAGACCTATGGCCTTGGTTTATTTTATTTGATTTCTGGTCTATCTTCTATTATTTATTTACCTTGCCTAGTGTATGGAAAGCCCCACAGAAAAATTGGAATTAATTACCAAGTACTTTGCTGATTTCACTCCGAAGCAATTAAGTCAGTTCGAAGCGCTTGAGCCTGCTTACAAAGAGTGGAACAGTCAGATTAATGTGATCTCTAGAAAAGACATTGATCATATTTACCTGCATCATATTTTACATTCATTAAGTATTGCCGCTATGGCTGAATGGGAGAAAGGCACACAGGTAATTGATATTGGATGTGGGGGTGGTTTTCCCTGCGTACCTCTTGCTATCTTTTTTCCAGAAGTACAATTTTTAGCGGTAGATAGTATTGCCAAAAAATTAAAAGTAGTAGACGCCGTTTGTGAAATGGTAGGTATTAAAAATATTACCACTAAACATACACGCGTAGAAGAAATAAAGAATAAGAAATTCGATTACGCCATAAGCCGCGCTGTGGCTCCCTTAAAAGATTTATGGAGATGGGCCGGTCCTATTTTACAAAAAAAACAAGACCAACCTAATTCATTAATTTGTTTAAAAGGCGGGGATTTGCACCAAGAAATATTTGAAAGTGGCCTGCGTCCTAAAATGATGTCAATTCATGACATTTTTCAAGAAGCTTATTTTGAAGAGAAGTTTATTATACAAGTGAAGAAGCCTTAATTATTCCCTCTCACTCTCTCTGCGCGTGCTCGAAAGTTCGTTCGATGAAATAATTAAGGCTTTCAATTTAATTCCGATATACTAATTAGGTATCTCTAATTTATTATTACTTCTATTAATATCAGGCATGCGTTGGCTTGGATCAATTTCAATTGATTTTAATGCAGACAGCGGTTTGCTGGTTTCAAAAGTATAGCTAGGGGCAACCCATTGCCACTCTGTATGCACTATTCTTTTAACACTACCCTCTGCTGGCTTGGCTCCTAACATTAAATCCAAGGGGATATAATGTAATTCAGTACTGCCGTCCTTATAAGTAACAAGTACTTCAATAGGCATAGGGAATTTACCATTACGTTGAATACTTATAATAGCGTTTGCGTTATTCGCACTTACTTCAATATTATTTAAACCATAATCGATGGTTTTTGTAGAGTTCATCCAATATTCTTTTAACCACTGCAATTGTAAGCCACTTGTTTTTTCTGCCACCCTTGTAAAATCGTTGGCATTAGGATGTTTGAACTTCCAAGTATTGTAGTAGTTAATTAAAATAGCATCTCTTACTGAATCACTTACTACATAGCCTAATAAACCTAAGAAGGTAGCCCCTTTTGAATAAGCGGCACTGCTATAAGAATAGTTGTAATTATAATGATCGGAATGTGTACTCATAGGTTCTTCAATACCACTTTTGGCCAAGGTTAAATAACCTGCATAATTACCAAATTGTATGGCGGGTAGTTGTGTCTTTGCATTATCTATCTCCGCTTTTAATCTCGCTTTTTCTTTTTCATTTATATAAGGAGACTGTAAGGCATAATTATTATTGTACCAAAAAGAGATATCATCTTCTGCATAAGAAGTAAAGCCTTCATCCATCCAAGGGAATAAACTTTCATTGGTGCCTAAAATATGTTGATACCAACTATGCATCCACTCATGAAATACTGTTCCAAGACCAGGACCTTTTAATAAAGTACCCATTCCATATTCCATACCTCCATCCCCTCCTTGTACAAAAGAGTAAACAGGATAAGGATAAGGTCCGAATTTTTTCTCCATGTAAGGCAATGCTTTTTCTGCTGCCCATAAAACATTGGCCCAGGCGCTATCAGAAGAAGCATCTTTATCTTTAAAATATACATGGAAGGTTAAGCCCTTGCGTACTTCTTTAGATAAATGTTTATAATGATTATCTGCAGCCCACATAAAATCATGAATATTATTCCCTTTAAAGTTCCAAGTAAGATTGCCGAATTTATCGGCTATAGCATTAGGGTTTTGTAAAACACCTGTAGCTGCTACCATATAAGATTTGTCTAAGGATAAACTCACATCATAATTACCCCATACGCCATAAAATTCACGCGCTATATAAGCATTGGTATTCCAACCTTGGTAATCATATTCCACCATCTTAGGATACCACTGACTCATTGAATAACGAACCCCTTCTGCATTGTCACGACCAGAGCGTCTAATTTGCACAGGCACTTGCGCTTCAAATTGCAAAGATATTTTTATAGAAGTTTTCGGCGCAATGGCTTGTGTTAATTGCACTTCTAAAATAGTTTCGTGCTCGATTAATTTTTGTGCCTTACGATTGATTAAAATTTGACTTATTTTTTGATAGCCAATTTCAGTAGGTGATAATTTTTGAATACGGTCCTTTACCCTTCTATCCCAATCTTGTGTAGCTTCTTGCCCTAACATGGTTGCATTAGAGGCAGTAATAGAACCACGTTTAAAGTTTAACAAATTTTTTCCTAGTTCTCTACTACGAATGTCCATGGAAGAATTTGGTGCAAAAGCATTCCAATACATATGGAAATAAACCTTGCGTAAAGTATCGGGTGAATTGTTGGTATATACTAAGTCTTCGGTTCCTTTTATAATATTATTAGTAACGTCAAGCGCTGCTTTAATTTTATAGTCGATACGTTGTTGCCAACGATCGGCTTGGGCATTAGAGATACTTGCAAAAAGAATTAATACAAGAATAGATAGAATTGACTTCTTTTTCATAGGACTGAATTAAGAAGCTAATTTAATTCATTAATTAGAAAAAGTCTAATTAAATATATGTACGGGGATATAAATATGAAGAAATAAAGAGCAATAATCTTAAGGCATGATTCATTGTAAAGCTAAACAGCCATTTGCTAATGCTTTCCATCTACCACAATCACAATCTCCCCTTTCACTTGCTTGGAAGAGAAGTGTAAAATTAAGTTGGCTAAAGTGTCGGAGATGTTTTCTTCGTATATTTTGGTAAGTTCTCTACTTACAGAGGCTTGTCTGTCGGCACCAAAATGGGTGGCGAATAATTCTAATGTTTTAACCAAGCGCATGGGGCTTTCATAAAAAATCATGGTTCGCTCTTCGCCCGCTAAGGATTCCATTAAAGTTTTTCTACCTTTTTTTAAGGGAATAAAACCTTCGAATATAAAACGAGTGGCAGGTAGTCCACTATTCACCAGTGCTGGTACAAAGGCAGTAGCGCCTGGTAAACTTGTAATGGCTACTCCAGCTGCCTTACAAGCACGCACTAATAAAAAGGCAGGATCGGAGATACCGGGTGTTCCTGCATCGGTAATTAAAGCTATATTTTTTCCAGCTTGTAATTGTTGCACTAAATGATCCACCACTTTATGCTCATTATGTTGATGATAAGGCGTAAGTGGTTTATGAATTTTATAATGCTGTAATAACTTAGAAGAAGTACGTGTGTCTTCACATAAAATAAAATCTACTTCTTGTAGCACTTCAATGGCCCTGAAAGTAAAATCCTTTAAATTTCCAATGGGTGTGGGAACAATATATAACATGGAAATAATTAAAAATAATTAATAGCTAGTTCTACTTCACAAATTCAATCTCAAAGTATTCCATTACTGCATTGGCTAATAATTGCTTACTAGCAGTCTCTGCTATTTCTCTAGCAGCTGCTTCGTTGGCTGCATCAATTTGTAATGTAATATTTTTCCCTACTCTAACATCTTTTACACCTGTCATACCTAAATTGTGTAGGCCACCTAAAACTGCCTTTCCTTGAGGATCTAATAAATCTTTCAAAGGCATTACTTTAATTTGAACTTGAAATGTCATACGAATTTTATTGAGTGATTGTTTTTCTGTAAAACAAAGATACTAAGCAATAGCCAATAAAGCCAAATGGGATGGCCATCCATTTAAAAAAGTAGGCAGAAATGGCTGTTTCTACTGCTACTAAGACTAAGGGTAGTATTAAATTCTTTTTATTACTAAAGTTCTTCAAAGCCAGCATGGGCCTATCCATGACCATCAAATAAGAAACGATTATAATATAGCAATACCAAAAAGCAGGGCTTAATAATAATTTGGAGAAAATGGTAGTGGTAGACTGCCAGTACACTAAGGGAAAGGCCGCTGTTAATAGGCCAATCATGGGAATGGGCACTCCTTTAAAATAAGTAGTTTGGTCTGGGTCGATATTAAATTTAGCTAAACGGTAGGCTCCTGCTAAGGCAATAATAAAGGCAGGTACCATCATAAAACTAGTATGCGATAAGGCATTAATATCGCTAGCTAGGGATAGTCTTAAAAATTGAAAAACAATAAAAGAGGGTGCTACACCAAAACTAACTACATCTGCAAGAGAATCGAGTTGTTTACCTAATTCAGAATTTACTTTTAATAAACGCGCTGCAAATCCATCAAAAAAATCAACCAGGGCTGCAAGTCCAATAAACATACTCGCATAATAAATTTGTTCTGGAATTTCTATGACCATATCACCTGTTTCATCTAAGCTGGCCATGGTGCCCGATTGAAAAGTAACCAAAATGGCATAGCAACCAAAAAACAAATTAAGCAGTGTAATTAAATTAGGGATCTGTTTTTTCATTTTTATTTTTTACTGCTTTTAACTCTTCGCATCAAGGCTTCAATCTCATCTGCTTTAATAGGCATATTTTTCATTAAATCCTGATGCCCTGTTTTAGTAATCCAAATATTATTTTCAATACGCACACCCATTTTTTCTTCTTTGATATAAATACCTGGTTCAACTGTAAATACCATACCTGCAGTAATAGGCGCTGTTCTAGTGCCTAAATCGTGCACATCTAATCCTAAATGATGTGATATGCCATGGTATAAATATTTTCTATAAGCTCTATTATCGGCATCTTCATTTTTTACATCTGACTTGCTTATTAAACCAATTTTTAAAAATTGCTTAGTAGCTTCCTCTCCAACTTTATCTGTGTAATTCAAAATACTAATGCCTGGCTTTAAAATAGACTTGGCATAATCATGCAAATGCAAACAAGCATTGTATACTTCTTTCTGTCTTTTAGTAAACTTACCATTCACAGGCACCGTTCTAGTTAAATCCGCACAGTAACCACCATACTCTGCGCCAAAATCCATTAAAACCAATTCCCCATCCTTACAAACATTATTATTACTTATATAATGCAAGGTTCTTGCATTGTCTCCACTTGCAATAATACTATGGTAAGCAACACCAGTGGCACGTTGAGATAAAAATGAATGATAAATTTCTGCCTCAATTTCATATTCCTTCACCCCTGGTTGAATGAATTGCAGTAATCTTCTAAAAGCTACTTCTGTAATATCAATGGCTTTTTGAATGACTTGCACTTCTTCTTTAGTTTTCACTGCACGCAATTCTTTCATAATGGAAGCAGCTCTACAAAATGTATGCAGAGGATACCTTGCTTTCATCTCATCAATAAATCGGTATTCGTTTGTTCTTAATAAATTATTCTTTCTATCGTTTTCATTAGAGTCTAAATAAATGGCGTCCGCTAAATGTACCCATTGTTGTAAGGAAGCGTCAATCACATCTATCCAAACAATTGTTTTAATACCTGAAATAGTAGTGGCTTCATTGGCCCTTAATCTTTTACCATCCCAAATTTCTTTTAGTTCCTGTGGTCTAACTAGCACTAGTACTTCTCTAAATTTTGGATCGGGATTGTCTGGAAATAAAACCACCATGGAACCCTCTTGCTCAATACCCGATAACCAATATAATTCTGTGTTTTGTTTATAGTCATGTAAGGCATCTCCATTTAAAGGATATTCATCATTGCTCACAAAAATGGCAATACTATTTTTTTGCATTTTGGATACAAAACGCTTTCTATTTTGAATAAATATTTGAGGATCTAAGGGAGTATATTTCATAATAAAAATCTTTATTAATTAGTAAGGGCAAGTTAATTAAAAAATGAATCCTTTAGGCGATCTTACCCCAACCAATTTTACTTTTTTGACTTATTAAAAAGCTCCTAATGACTGCATTTTCAGGCGATTGAAGCGTTGGGTCCTTTTCACAGAGCTCAAAAGCAGCCTGCCTTGCTTCTTCTAAGGCTATTTTATCATTAATGATATTGGCTAACTTAAAGTTTAAAGCACCACTTTGTCTTGTACCATCAATATCACCAGGGCCTCTTATTTCTAAATCTTTTTCTGCAATTAAAAAACCATCGTTGGTCGTACACATTATTTTTAATCTTTCCTTCGCTTCTCTTCCTGCTTTCACACTACTTAATAAAATACAATAACTCTGCTCTTTACCCCTACCTACTCTTCCTCTTAACTGATGTAATTGTGATAAACCAAATTTTTCTGCACTCTCTATCACCATCACCGAAGCATTGGGCACATTCACCCCTACTTCAATCACCGTAGTACCTACTAATATTTGTGTATCGCCCGTTTTAAATCGGTGCATATTGGTTTCTTTTTCTACACTGCTTTGTCTTCCGTGCACCATACTAATTTTATAAGTAGGTTCTGGGAAAAAACTTTTTACTTGTTCATAGCCCTGCATTAAATCTTCAAAACTTAATTTTTCACTTTCTTCAATTAAAGGATATACGTAATATGCCTGTCTTCCTTTTATAATTTCAGTTTTTACAAAATCCATTACACTGGCCCTGGAAGTTTCATAACGGTGTACTGTTTTAATAACCTGTCTGCCCGGAGGCAACTCATCCATCACGCTATAATCTAAATCGCCAAAAGCGGTCATGGCTAAAGTTCTTGGAATAGGTGTTGCTGTCATGACTAATACATGCGGAGGAATGC
>CAIJZF010000113.1 GCA_903825095.1 uncultured Bacteroidota bacterium
AGAAGGTCGTCGTGCTGGAACACCAGGAGAACAAAAAGCAGTAGACTATATTATAGCACAATATCAAAAAGCAGGTATACAAGCCATGGGTGCTAATGGTTTTATACAAAGTTTTCCTATTGATGAAGGAAAGAAGTTATCTGCCGGTTCATTTATTAAAGTAAATAAACAAACATTATTATTAGATAGTTCTTTTTTTCCTATTTCAAATAGTGGTTCAGGGAATATAAAATCAATGGCTTCTGTTTCTTTAAATGAAGCCAAACAAATTTGGTTTAAAGATGTAAATGACGCTTTAGAAGAAAATACAAGTAATCCGCATTTTGATATCAATGAATGGCTACTAACTACTGCTAAAGAAACAAAACAAAAAGGGGGCGCTGCCTTATTTTTATACAATAGCGGCAGCTTAGTGGATAATATTCAATATTATAAATTTGATACGGCTAAGGCCTTGCCTATTCCTGTTGTATATATTACTAAAAAAGGGTTCTCGAAATATTTTAGTGATGAATTAAGTACTTATGAAATTGAAGCTAGCATTGAGTTTGAGCACGCTTCAAGAACTGCACATAATGTAGCTGCCTTTATAGACAACCATGCTGCAAACACTGTTATCTTAGGGGCACACTTAGATCATTTAGGCTATAACGAAGACCATAACGCACTTGATATAAATAATAATATTAGAAACGGCGCCGATGACAATGCAAGTGGAACCGCTGCATTAATTGAATTGGCAAAAGCGCTTCAAAAAAAATCGCCTAAAAATAATAACTATTTAATTCTACATTTTTCTGGAGAAGAGTTAGGTTTATTTGGAAGCAAGTATTGGTTAGAACATCCTACTTATACAGGTAATTATAATTACATGATTAATATGGATATGGTGGGTCGTTATGATACAGCTAGAAAATTAACAGTAGGGGGCTTTGGTACCTCTAGTAAGTGGGCCAATATTTTAACTGCTGTTTCTACTTCATTGATTACCCATTATGATAGTGCAGGTTCTGGTCCAAGCGATCATGCTAGTTTTTATAGAAAAGATATGCCTGTATTATTTATGTTTACAGGTAGCCATAGCGATTACCATAAAGCCACCGACGATTGGGATAAGATTAATTATCTAGGAGAGAGTCAAATTATAAGATATGTAGAGTCTATTATTAAAACTACCGATGCAGTAGGCAAACTAGATTTTCTTAAAACCCGTGAGGCTGCCATGGGCCGTAGCACTAAGTTTACAGTAAGTTTGGGTGTAATGCCCGATTACGCTTTTACAGGCACGGGGGTTAGAATTGAAGGTGCAAGCCAAGGTAAATTAGGAGAAAAAATAGGACTAAAAGGGGGCGATGTATTATTACAAGTAGGCGATTATAAATTAGTAGATGTAATGAGTTATATGCAAGCGCTTTCTAAATTTAAAAAAGGAGATGCCACTGTACTTGTGTATAAAAGAGGAGCAGACGAAATAAAAGTTGATATTGTTTTTTAAATAATTTTATTTGTGAGTAGTAAAATAATTTTAGACCAAGACGCGATTAACGAAAGCGATTTCGAGGGCTCTCGTATTTTGGGCATTACAGCGCCGATTAAAAATTATCAATTCTGTATTTTACTGAATCAATACATGGGCTTTGAATTTAGATTCAATCCCAATCATGAAATTGCACTTAAAAGAAAAAACAGAACTTATTATTTTTCTATGTACGAAGGCAATGAGCCCAATACTTCTATTCACCATTTTGTATACCATAATCAATTCGATGGCGAATATTTACTTCCCGAATTAAAGCACATGGATTTTATTTGGTGGATAAGAGGGGAGTGGATTGAAGATGAAAAAGTAAATGATATCTTACAAACAGTGCGTGGTATTAAAGGCGTACAATTAGTGGCTGAATTAACACCCGATCAAATCAAAAATAAAGGGCATCTTATTTTTGAATAAGTATACCCTTTAACTAAGTCGTAGATTATTATTCTAATCTATATAAATTCTTTTCTCTTTCGCAGCTATACATTCTCCAATGGGTGAAGTATATTCAATACCCAAATCTTGTAAAATAGTTTGCACTTCTTTTAAAGAAGAAGGCGCCACTGCAATTAGTAAACCTCCATTGGTTTGCGGATCGGGTAATAATAATTTGGCTTCTGTTTCGTCTACACCAGGGCCCAAAACCACGCCAGCACTGCAAGAGCTCCAATTGCGGGCAGTAGCACCCGGTATAGTTTTTTGAGCTATATAATTTCTTACAGCGGGTATAATAGGTAATTTATTATAATCAATAGAGGCCGATAAATTACTTCCTTCCATCATCTCTGTTAAATGTCCAAGTAATCCAAAACCTGTTACATCGGTCATGGCATGTACTTCTTTTATTTTTCCTAAAGCTTCACCCGCTTTATTAATTGTAGTAAGTTGTTTTACTAAAAAACTTAAATCTTCCTCTGTTAAAACTTTTCTTTTTTGTGCAGTAGCCATAATACCCACACCCAATGGCTTGGTTAATATTAATACATCTCCTTCTTTAGCAGTATCATTTCTTTTTAAATTTTCTATAGCAACGAGTCCATTCACTACTAATCCAAAAATGGGATCTTGACTATCAATACTATGTCCTCCTGCAATTACAATACCTGCTTCCGTACAAGTTTTGCGCGCGCCTTCCATTACTTTTGCAGCTTCACTTGCAGGTAGTGTGGCTAAGGGCCAGCCCAATACTGCTAAGGCAAAAATAGGTTTACCTCCCATGGCATACACATCGCTAATCGCATTGGCTGCTGCAATTTGTCCAAAAGCAAATGCATCATCTACAATGGGCATAAAAAAATCGGTGGTACTTATCATGGCCGTTTTCTCATCTATTTGATAGACTGCTGCATCGTCTCTGCTATCATTACCTACTAATAAATTTTTTACATTGGTCTTGGCACCTACATTGTGTGCCGCTAATATTTCAGAAAGTATGGCGGGAGAAATTTTACAACCGCAACCACCCCCTTTAGAATGTTCTGTTAATTTTATACTCATGTTTA
>CAIJZF010000114.1 GCA_903825095.1 uncultured Bacteroidota bacterium
CGTTGAGGCCGTAGCCTTATTTGCGGTGGTGGTTGCCCTATTGGGGAACGGATAATCTATCAAAAGATTTCCAAAAGCATTATAGGCCCTAGCACAGGGCGAAGGGCCTATAATTTTTTAAACAATGCGTTTTAGAAAAAGATTTTAAAAGAAAAGATTGTAGATAAAAGATTTTAAATCATTAAGATAAATTAAGGATTATGTTTTTAGAAATAAACCCATTAGTGTTACCAGATATCGGATTGGTATTCTGGAATACTGTTGCCTTTCTTGGACTACTTGTTGTATTAGGCAAGTTTGCTTGGAAGCCTATGTTGAAAGCCATCTCTGATAGAGAAAAAGGCATCGAGGATTCTTTAGCCAAGGCAGACAAAATGAAAGCAGACTTATCTGCGATGCAAAATGAAAACGAAGCATTATTAGCGAAAGCAAGAGAAGAAAGAGCAACACTTATCAAAGAAGCTAAAGAAGCTTCTGAGAAAATGATAGCTGAAGCAAAGGATAAAGCGAAGTCTGAATATGAAAGAATTGTGGCAGATGCACAAGTAGCGATTAACCAACAAAAAAATGCAGCCTTAACGGAAGTGAAAAACCAAGTGGGTAGCCTAGTGGTAGAAGTAGCAGAGAAAGTATTAAGACGCGAGCTAACTAATAAAGCCGAGCAAGAAACTTATATTAAGCAATTAGCAGACGGAGTTAAGTTAAACTAAATTTTAAAAAATGCCCAACGCACGTTTAGCAGGTAGATACGCAAAGAGCTTACTAGATTTGGCCACAGAACAAGGTCAATTAGAGGCCGTGTATGCGGATATGAAATATATTCAAGCGGTATGTCATGCAAGTAGCGAATTTGTAAACATGTTACGTAGCCCTATCATTAAAGCCGATCAAAAAAATAGTATCATCAATGAAGTGCTAAAAAATAAAGTAGGTGTTTTGACCAATTCATTCACTGTTTTATTAGTGAAAAAAGGCAGAGAATTAGAATTACCAGAAATGGCCACAGCCTTTATTGAGCAGTACAATGAAATCAAAGGTATTCATCAAGTAACTTTAACGACTGCAGTAGCGGTAAGTGAAGAAATAAAAAAATCGATCGAACAAAAAGTAAAATCGGCTGCCGATTTTAAAACCATTGAGCTAACCACTAAAACTGACGAAAGTTTAATTGGCGGTTTTGTACTAGAGTTTAATAATAATTTAGTAGACGCGAGTATTGCTAGAGATTTAAAAGACATTAAAAAACAATTTTTGAACAACGAGTTCATTAGTAAAATATAAATAATCATACATAAAATAGACTGTTATGGCGGACATTAAACCAGATGAAATTTCGGCGATTCTTAGACAACAATTAAGCAACTTTAATGCTACAGCGGATTTAGAAGAAGTAGGAACTGTATTGCAAGTGGGTGATGGTATTGCCCGTGTATATGGTTTGAATGGTGTTAGAAGTGGTGAGTTAGTTGAATTTGAGAATGGCACTAAAGCAATTGCATTGAACCTAGAGGAAGACAATGTGGGTGTGGTATTGATGGGTGATAGCAAAGGTGTTAAAGAAGGTAATAAAGTAAAAAGAACTGGAGAGATTGCTTCTATTAAAGTAGGAGATGGTCTTACAGGTCGTGTTATTAATACATTAGGAGAACCTATTGATGGTAAAGGTCCTATTAAAGGTGACTTATATGAAATGCCATTGGAGCGTAAAGCGCCAGGGGTAATTTTCCGTGAGCCCGTAAAAGAACCATTACAAACAGGTATCAAAGCGATTGATGCGATGATTCCTATTGGACGTGGACAACGTGAGTTAGTTATTGGTGACCGTCAAACAGGTAAGACTGCAATTTGTGTTGATACCATTATCAATCAAAAAGAATTTTACGATGCTGGTAAGCCAGTTTACTGTATATATGTAGCCATTGGACAAAAAGCATCTACCATTGCTGGTGTTATGAAAACATTAGAAGACAATGGCGCGATGGCTTATACTATTATTGTAGCAGCTCCAGCCGCAGATCCTGCTCCACTTCAATTCTACGCTCCATTTGCGGGTGCAGCCATTGGAGAGTTCTTCCGTGATACAGGTCGTCCAGCATTAATTGTTTA
>CAIJZF010000115.1 GCA_903825095.1 uncultured Bacteroidota bacterium
CATATAATTTAGCTAATCATACATCTACTTTTACAATTTCTGGTACAGCAACCTTCGGAATATCAACAGGAGGAACTGTTCTAGGCTGGGTGAGTAGAGAAACTTATCAAGTAGTTGTAAATACAGATTATAATTCACAATGGCTAGTAAGAATAACAGATATTACCACACCTTAAAATAAATTTTATGACATTGGGAATGCAAGAAATACTTAGCTTAATAATTAGTTATACTGTTTTGTTTTCAATTTTTTTCTACATATTGAAATTAATGAACCACTATTATCAATGGAATCTTAAACTTAATTTTAAGAAAATGTTTTTGTACGGATTCCTAATAATTATTACAATTCTAGCTGTTTATGTAATTATTAGTACTAGTGGCAGTAAACAACAGTCAGGGTTTATACCAAATAAAGCTTAATTATAAAAAGCCCTTAGTTTTTGCTAAGGGCTTTTTTATGCTGCTATAAAATTGGTTGTAGATAAAACATATAGAAAATAATACTAATCATTGCCGAACTTTCGAGCTTGCGAGCAGTGAGAAGATGATTAGGTATTTTTTCTATAAGTTTTACTTCTAAAGATAACTTGATTAGAACTTATCGGCTTAAGTTCATTGAACGCTCTTTGTATAAATTTCTAAAGTAAGGATCGCGTAAGTCTTTGATAAATCTAATGGCTTCTCCGGTACTTTTCATTTCAGGGCCTAATTCTTTATTCACGCCAGGGAATTTTTCAAAACTAAATACGGGCTCTTTGATAGCGAAACCGTCTAGTTTTTTCTCCATAGTGAATTCAGTTAATTTATTAGCACCTAACATTACTTTAGTGGCAATGTTTAAATAAGGTATCTGGTAGGCTTTGGCAATAAAAGGAGTGGTTCTAGAGGCTCTTGGGTTGGCTTCAATCACATATACTTTATCGTCCTTTATGGCAAATTGAATATTAATAAGTCCTCTAATATTTAAAGCACGTGCAATTTTTTCGCTATAAAATTCCATGGTAGCCACAATAAGTGGTGTTAAATTAAATGCGGGTAATACAGCATTGCTATCACCACTATGGATACCTGCTGGTTCAATATGTTCCATCACACCCATCACATGAAAAGTTTCACCATCAAAAATGGCATCTACTTCTGCTTCTTGGCAACGATCTAAGAAATGATCGATTAATATTTTATTGCTAGGAATATGTTTTAAGATACTTACCACTGCTTTTTCTACTTCTGCATCGTTAATCACAATACGCATTCTTTGTCCACCAATCACATAGCTTGGCCTTACCAGTACTGGGTAACCTACTTTATTCGCTACTTCAATGGCTTCTTCTGCTGTATAGGCTGTGCCGTAATCGGGATATGGAATTTCTAATTCTTTCAGTAAATCACTGAAACGACCTCTGTCTTCTGCAATGTCTAAGCTATCAAAAGAAGTACCAATTATTTTAATGCCTCTTTCGCTTAAACGCTTTGCTAATTTTAAAGCGGTTTGGCCTCCTAATTGTACAATAACCCCTTCAGGTTTTTCTAGTTCAATAATTTCCCAAAGATGTTCCCAGAAAACGGGTTCGAAATATAATTTATCTGCCATATCAAAATCGGTAGAAACTGTTTCTGGGTTACAGTTGACCATGATGGCTTCGTATCCTGATTCTTTAACGGCTAGTAATCCATGTACGCAACAATAATCAAATTCAATACCTTGTCCAATTCTATTGGGGCCACTGCCTAAAACAATAATTTTCTTCTTTTTGGTGGAGATGGATTCGTTAGAATGTAGCGTCTTGCTCATAGGTATTAAATTGGGCAAAAATACATCAGCGAAATCATTTCTACGAATTTTTATCCAAGGGTTTTCCACCAGCTTTTTACCGTACTAGGCATAGCTCCTCCCAGCGGGTGGTATAGCGTTTACTGCGCCTTTCGCTACGCATTTTCCAGTTTTTCTGAGTACCACTAGTGCCAAACTTCACTATATCGTTGCGGTAGGCGGCATTCATATTGTCTATAACATTCATAAGTTTCTTGCGTCTGGTGTCGTTGGGGGCAACAAATAAATTGGTTTGAAGGCTGTTATCGGGGACAAAGTCGCTTAAGATCACACCTGCTTTTTTATAAATCTCCCCCTGCTCAAATAAGCTTTTGCCTAGGGTGACGACCGCTTTAATAATATCGGGGCTAAGTTGGCTGGGGTTGTCAAGTAGGGTGAAGCCGCTTACTTGCCTGCCCCTGTGGTAGTAAGACTTGTCTACATTAACAGGTGCTTTTTTGAGTAAAAAAACACTTACCCCGCAGGCCGCACTATGCTGTCTTCTTAATTTTTCAGCAGCGCGTGTGGCATAGGTAGCGAGGGCTTCTTCTATTTCTTGCCAATCGCTTACTTCTCTTCCAAACATACGAGTAGTGGCAATCATTTTTTTTTCGTTGCGAGGCGCTTGCATGCCATGCGTTTTATGACCTTTTAATTCTCTTATTAATTTAATACCTGTAATGCCGCCTAAAAAACGTTTGCCCCAACTAAGGTCTTTGATACTAAGTGCAAAGGCCGTGTGCACACCATATATTTTTAATTTTTCGCTATAACTAAAACCAATGCCCCAAATATCTTCCACCGGTGTTTCTTGTAAAGCTTTTTGTATTTTTTGAGTGGTATTTAAAATAACAATGCAACCTGTTTTTATTTTATTTTTTTTAGCCAATCGGTTCGCTACTTTACTTAATACTTTATTAGGCCCTACGCCAATAGACACAGAAATGCCTGTCCAATTTTCAATGGTGTTTTTAATGTTGATACAGAAATCTTCTAAGCCTTCGGGTGGAATATGTGCTAGGTCTAAGAAGGCTTCGTCTACCGAATACACTTCTACACAGCCCGGTGGCAGTAGCTGTCGCATGGTTTCCATGACGCGCCAACTAAGGTCTCCGTATAAATGATAATTAGAAGAAAAAGCGTGTACTTTATTTTTTTCGATGAGTTCTTTTGCTTGAAAATAAGGAACGGCCATAGAAATGCCTAACTGCTTCGCTTCATCGGAGCGCGATACAATACAACCATCGTTATTACTTAAGACCACAATAGGGGATTGTTTAAGTTGTGGTTGAAAAAGCCTCTCACAAGAACAATAAAAACTATTACAATCTACAATGGCTTGCACAAAAAATTATTTTCAAGATGAACCATTTTACAAACTATGTATCACAAAACTCACAATGCCCCAAGTGCTATACTGTTCTAGTTGAGCTACTTGAATAATACCATATCTTTTATTTTCAGGCACCAGGCTAATACTATGTTCTTGTATTTGTAATCGGCGTACTAAAAATTCTCCATTCAAAACAGCTACCACTACTTTGCCTGAGCTCGCGGGTAGGCTTCTATCTACAATTAAAATATCACCTATATGAATGCCGGCACCTAACATGGCATCACTGTTCACGCGAAAGAAAAAAGTAGCGGGCTTATTACGAATAAGTTGCTCGTTAAGGTCAATACCTCTTTCCATAAAATCGTCGGAGGCTGCTCCAAAACCAGTGGCATTGGCCTGTATAATCTGACCTGATTGGTAGTTCTTATTAATTTGCTGGGTGGCAATTCCTTCTGCTGGCTCTCTATCTATAAATGACATAAAACTAAAATTATTAGCAATATTAACTAAATAATTTAGTATTTAATACATTTATTTATACCCTTTTTTTCTGCTATTTATACCTTGTTTTGGAGGGACTATTTTTTCTAAGGGTTTAGAATCAGGACTTTATCAAGGGGGTTGGCGTATATTGGGCCCGAAACTGTGGTAGTATGTCAAAATTTTATATCGATCCTATTATTGGAAGGGCCAAAACCATTGACACTTCTTTTTATTTAGAGCCTCAAATACTAGAAGCTTCTAAAGAAAAAATATTTGCCCCTAGCTGGCAATATGTTGGACATACAGGCATGGTTCCGAATGTAGGCGACG
>CAIJZF010000116.1 GCA_903825095.1 uncultured Bacteroidota bacterium
ACGCCGGCTATTCACCGGTGGGTTACCCTATGCTGTCCGGACTTTCCTTGGTAATTGCTTACCACGATAGCTCGGGTTTGTAGTAAGGCAAAGGTAAGTAATTAAAATTTGACGAGATATTAGTACTCAAAAAACACTTCCGTGGCGCCATAGCCGTAAAAATCGGAGTATTGGTTGATGAAGTTCTTCACTCCCTTCTTCACCTTTAATAAATCATGTATTTCACCCTTTAATTTACCTGTACCCACGCCATGTATAATGGTTAGGGATGGTAAATGATGTAACTGGGCAAGGTCGAACCATTTTTCAAACTCGGTTAATTGAATAGTAAGTATTTCAAAATTAGATAAATGGTCATACCTATCTATTAACTTTTCAATATGCAAGTCAATGACCGTTCTAGCCGTAGGTAAATTTTGTTTGATTTTATTTGCATCATACACTTTAAAACCCGCCGATCTTAAAATATCCATTTGAATATGGTTATCTTCTGCTTTATCGGGATAGGTTTCAAATAATAAATAAGTAATAGCCGCTTGGTTATTTTCTTTCAGCGTTTCAATTTTCTGAAACAACTGCTTGGGCTTAATTTTTAAATGGGTCTCGAAATGATCGGCCTTCTTTTTATGAGGCTCTGCCAAAGAAAAATCGACAGTAAAACCTGGAGAATCATTCACGGCTGCAAAAGGAATATCATGAATATAAAAATCGGTAAAGGGATGAATAGTAGAATCAATTGAAAAACCCACTTCACCTAAATATAATTGCTCATAAATAAATTGATACCCCACCCTTGTATGATTGGATAAATAAATTTTCAAAGTTTCTACTACTTCATCATTGAAATCATCTAAACTAAATTTAGGTACAATATGCAACCATACACCGTCCTCTATCTTCGTTTCCGATGCCTTAATTTTTTCTTTAGGAATTTGATCTAGATAAATTTTTTGGGGTGCTGCTTTTTCAGGAAAGAGTTTCTTTTGCGTAAATCTTTTAAAATAAGGAAAGTCTATTTGGTCCATATAGGCAGGGAACTTCACGCCTCTTACTTCAATCATGACCATTTCCTCATTCATGATTTCAATAATATGCCCCTCTTCATTACTATGTAATACTAGAATCTCATCGCCTACCTGATACTTCATACTATTATTAAATTATACAGGCTCTTTGGATAATAAACTATTTCTACGGCCATAAAAAGAATATAAAACAAGGCCTAAACACATCCATATAAAAAACCATACCCAGCTTATTGGAGGTATTTCAATCATTAAATAGAGGCAACACAAGGCTCCAACAATAGGAATAATGGAATAACTTCTTATAAAACTTAAAACAGCCACCACCGTTAAAATGGTAATAAAAACTAAAAATAAAACTTCCTGATACCCTTCACTAGCGCCAGACGAAATAGCAGTTGCTATTCTACCCTTTGCTAAATAAATAAATATAGCAGCTAATGCAGGAATAATAAATTTTCCATTAATATAAGGCAAACGAAAAGCCTGCTTCACTGTATTCGGTGGCAGCTTAGGAAGTGCTAGTACGCCAAAGCAGACAAGAACAAAGGCAAATAAGGTTCCAATGCTGGTTAGATCTGTCATTCTGCTAATTGACATAAATAAAGAAGGAATACCTACAAAAACGCCTGTTACAATGGTGGCAAAAGCAGGGGTACCAAATTTAGGATGCACTTTAGAGAATTTTTTAGGAAGTAAGCCATCTCTACTCATACTCATCCAAATTCTTGGTTGTCCTAATTGGAAAACTAGTAATACACTGGTAGTAGCTACCACTGCACTAATTGAAATGATATAGCCAATTTTATGAAGTCCAAGTTGATCAAATACAAAGGCCAAGGGGTCGTCTACTTTTAACTGCGTATAGTTTACCATACCGGTTAATACTAAGGCTATTAATATATATAAAACAGTACAAATAATTAAAGAATATATCATGCCACGAGGCAAATCGCGTTGTGGGTTTTTACATTCTTCGGCTGTAGTTGAAATAGCATCAAAACCAATGTAAGCATAAAATACAGCTGAAACACCAGCAAGAACTCCTTTAAACCCATTGGGTAAAAATGGATCCCAGTTTTTGGTGTCTACATAATAGAAGCCTAAAATAATAACAAATACAATAACTATTATTTTAAAGATGACCATAAAATTGGTACTCTTCTTACTTTCTTTAATTCCAATATAAGCAAGTATAGTAATAAGAAATACAATGATAAAAGCAGGCGTATTTAAAATAAGTTTGAAAGAGCCAATACTGGGTGCATTATTAATAGCATCATAACCAATGCGTGCAAGTTTACTAAAGCTTTCTTTAGTGCCACCTGCTGCCAAATGTTTTACAGCTTCATCATAACCTTGATAAGCCTGTTCATAGTTGGTAGACAACCAACCAGGTAAATGAATATGAAAACCTTCTAATAAATTCACAAAATAACCACTCCAACTAATAGCTACCACAATATTGCCAATAGCATATTCTAAAATTAAAGCCCATCCAATAATCCAGGCAATTAATTCTCCAAATGTAACATAGGCATAAGTATAGGCACTACCCGCAATAGGCACCCTGCTTGCAAATTCAGCATAACATAAAGCGCTAAAGCCGCAAGTAATAGCAGTCACAATAAATAATAAGGAAATACCAGGTCCGCCATGATAAGCAGCTGTTCCAATGGTTGAAAAAATACCTGCACCCACTACGGCTGCAATACCCATGAAGGTTAAATCTTTTACACCTAAAACTCTTTTTAATCCGCTGCTGCTATGACCATCACTTAATCCCGCCTCTGCATCTTTGACAATTTTTTCAATTGACTTTTTCCTAAATAAATTCATCATGAGAGAGGGGTTATTGATTTCTATTCATTAAATAATTAGCTAGTTCAATTAATGGCTTTTTTCTGTCAGAAACCACCGCTATAGATTCTAAATGCGCAAAGGCTTCTTGCATATATTTTGCTTTGGAGGCTTCTGCCCATGCATCTACTCCACATGATTTAAAAATAGCTAATACTTTTTCTACTTTATCAGCAGCATTAGAACTTAATAATTCATTTAATTCTTTTTTCTGACTAGCATTGGCTACTTCAAGTGCATGAATTAATAAGAATGTTTTTTTATTCTGCTTAATATCGCCTCCAGGTTCTTTGCCAAAAATGGCTGCGTCACCAAAAGCGTCTAAATAATCGTCTTGTACTTGAAAGGCAATACCTATCTTTTTACCAAACTCATATAAATGCTGGCAATTATTTATACTCGCTCCTCCTAAAATGGCGCCCATTTCTAAACTAGCTGCTAATAGAACAGAAGTCTTAAGCGTAATCATATGAATGTATTCATCCATACTTACATTTTCTATTTTAGAGAAGTCCATATCTAATTGCTGTCCTTCACAAACTTCTTTAGCCGTTCTATTAAATAGTTGTAAAATTTTAGGTAAATATTGTGGTTGAATATGCTGTATGTATTCATAAGCTCTTATAAGCATTACATCTCCCACTAATAAGGCAGTGCTCTCGTCGTATTTAACATGCACGGTGGTTTTACCTCTGCGTAAAGAAGCTTCATCCATCATATCGTCATGCACTAATGTGAAATTGTGAAATAATTCAACCGCATTGGCTAGCCTATAAGCATCGGGATGAATATCGCTAAATAATTCATTGCCTAGTAAACACATCACAGGCCTAATTCTTTTGCCTCCAATACTTAAAAAATAATTACCTGGCTCGTATAAACTAGCAGGGGATGCAGGGAAGTGATCGGCCTCAAATGCCTTGTTAAATTTATCTGATAATTCTTTAAAACTATGCATACTACAAACCTAAACATAATTCACAAGAATCCCTAGGCCTGATATGGCTTGTTTATAGAAAATTTAGCATTTATTAAACAGTTTATTTTTACATTTTCCCCTTAAATTTGCGTACCCCCAAACCTACAATATGACAAAAAAGCATTTAGTATTTACCTTCTTTAGTTTATTTGTTTACCAATTCATTTTTGCTCAGCGTATTACGCTAGATACCACTGTCAATAGAAGTATTCATTTATATGAAGATGGTTATACGAAGTCTTTTGGTGTTAAAATGTACCCAGGCGCACTAACCTATAAAACTTTTTATGCCCCCAATAAAGCCATTGAAGCCTCTGGTTACATTACCCTAGATGGATTTTGGATATCTGCTATTAATGAAAAATATACCCCCATTAAAGATGACAATCAATTGTCCTGGTACATTGGGTACGGTGGTCATTTAGGTATTTGGAGCGAAGAATGGGTAAAGAAAAACGCTACCACTGACAAATCCAATATATCAGTTGGATTTGATGGTATCATTGGGCTTGATTATAAAGTGAAAAACTCCCCTTTAAATATAAGTATTGATTGGCAACCCTCTTTTAGTATTATACAAGCCTATTTCAAAAATCAAGGTGGTATTGGAATTCGTTATGTAATCAAGTAGTGCTTGAGTATTAACTTACTTATTCATTATTTAAATAAAGAATCTACAAATTCATCTTTATCAAATAAAAGCAAGTCTTTAATTTGCTCTCCTACTCCAATATATTTAACAGGAATCTTGCATTGATGTGCAATAGATAAAACTACGCCGCCTTTAGCAGTACCATCTAATTTTGTAATCGCTAATGCATTCACACTGGTCACGGCCATAAATTGTTTGGCTTGTTCTAAAGCATTTTGCCCAGTAGATCCATCCAATACCAATAATACTTCATGCGGGGCACCTGGTA
>CAIJZF010000117.1 GCA_903825095.1 uncultured Bacteroidota bacterium
GCTTATGGACGTGTGAATCACAACACAAGTTGAGGTTTGTATAATGGATAAAAAATGATCTTACATTCATTGACGCTTGATAAAATGGAAGACCGAATGGCGCTGAACAACAAAATCCATTCTACACGACCTGGCGATGTAATTGTATTGCAGTATCCCCCCTACAGTGTACAGGTCGAGATTGCTTCACAATCAGACTCATTCTCAAGTGCAGACAGTTTAGTGCCTGGATCCTTCGTTGTTCCAATTTTGGTTGATAAGAAGTCCTGTCACGAGGTTATCAAACCATGGGAGCTACTGCAGCGTAATGGGAAAACAATTTCGTCCATCAAATATCGCTGCATAGCATATGGCCTTGGCTTCAGCCTCACATATGACAAGACACAGTCCAAAAGTTTCAGGCGGCTAATACTTGACTTGCAACTCTGGCCTAAGATGTCATTGACTGCAGAAAAGGTGCTTGTGGGGTTAAGTCGGGTTGAAACTTTGGAGCATCTGAGAATATTGCCCTATAATCTCTCTGGAAATCAGAATCATTTATATACCTTAAAACCCAACGGGTTAATGTTGCATTGGTTTGCAGGATATAATGAGTCTGGGCGTTGGTCAGTTCATGGTTCTGTGCAATCAATTCAAAAACATCCTTTGAATTCGAAAAATAAAAGACATGCTCGTCCAACCTTTCCTCTAAGGCATTCAAGGACTTTAAAATAAGTGGCTTATTGGTAGAAAAATATACCTTGGCATAATTGCCCACACTTTCAAATAATCTAATTTCTTCTAATTTAACGAACCAACATTTCTCTCCGTCTTTTACAAAAACCTGATCGCTTTCTGACAAAGGACCACGCGTATTGCCCGATAAACTTGCACGCTCTAGTTCAATTTCCGCTTGTAGTTTTTGAATGGCGTCTGCTAAGCGCTTGGGATCGATAGGTTTTAATAAATAATCTAAAGCATTCACTTCAAATGCCTTTAAAGCAAACTCATCATAAGCAGTGGTAAATATTACTTTAGGGGCTCTCTCTAATTCAGCAAGTAAATCAAAGCCGGTTTTGCCTGGCATTTGAATATCTAAAAAAATTAATTCGGGATGCGACAAGTCTATTTTTTCTACCCCTTCATCTACATTACTAGCTTCATCAATAATTTCTATTTCAGGATGTTGCTCTAGTAATTTTTTTAACTCATTTCTAGCTAATCTTTCGTCGTCTATTATAATGGCTTTAATGGGCATCTCTATATAATTTTAATTTGAAATTGGTATTACTAATTTAGCAGTCACTTCATTCGGCTCGCATTGAAATATTTCAAAAATGGCTTGTCCACGATATAAAATATTTAATCTTTCTCTGGTGCTTTGTAATCCAAAACCATCCTTCTCTGTTTGTTGAAGTAGGCCTGTATTTTGTACAATTAAAACCAATTTATCGTTCTCTAATTTAGAAATAATTTTTATAGTACAATCGCCAGGTTGCTTGCTCAGTCCGTGTTTGATGGCATTCTCCACAAGGGTTTGCAACATCATTGGAGGTATTTGATGAGGCAAGGTTTTTGACTCTACTTCATACACCACTTTTAATCTATCCGCAAAACGTATATACTCTAAGGCTAAATAATCTTTCACAATATCTAGTTCTTTTTCCAAACTGGTAATCTCTACTTTATCCACTTGAATACTACTTCTTAAAATATTGCTCAGCTCTGTAATGGCCTGTCTTGCTCTTTGGGGGTCTTCATCAACTAAGGCTCTAATACTATTTAAAGCATTGAAAATAAAATGAGGATTAATTTGAGACTTGATAGTTTTTAATTCTAACTCTTTAATCATGGTCTCTAGTCTCACTTTCTTAATTTCTTCTGTATTGGTGAATTCAATATAATGCCATAAAACATAGACCGACATCCAAACTAAAAAAATGGGCGTATCAAAAATGATACTAAATAAAAATCTTCTTGATAAAGGAATATTTCTTCCAGGTTCGTATAATTTTAAAATATCCGCTACATAACTTGTAGAGAAACTATTAAGGATAGAAAAAAC
>CAIJZF010000118.1 GCA_903825095.1 uncultured Bacteroidota bacterium
ATTATCACCAGCTTTGAAGGCTGGGTAGTCTTTTTTTGCGGTCAATTGCTCGTGTACAAATTTTACTGCTTCGCTCATAATACATTGTTTTTGCGGACGGCAAAGGTAGGAGAACCCACCTTATAATCCAAATTATTTGATCCAAAATTAATAATCGCCTATCTGGCAATGTTCACAGCCCTTTTCTCCCTTATAACGGTTACTTTAATTTGACCAGGGTAAGTCATCTCAGTTTGAATTTTTTGGGCTATTTCGAAGCTTAATTGATCAGAACTGGCATCCGTTACCTTTTCAGCCTCCACAATGACTCTCAACTCACGGCCCGCTTGAATAGCATAGGCTTTCTCTACCCCTTGGTAGTTCATGGCTAAGTTTTCTAAGTCCTTGATTCTCTGAATATATTGTTGCATAATCTCTCTTCTTGCCCCTGGTCTAGCACCGCTAATCGCGTCACAAGCCTGGATAATAGGAGAAATCACATATTCCATTTCCATTTCATCATGGTGGGCTCCAATGGCATTCACTACCGCTGGGTTTTCACCGTATTTCTCAGCTAGTTTAGCCCCTAATAATGCATGGCTTAACTCCGTTTCTTCATCAGGTACTTTACCTATATCATGTAAAAGACCTGCTCTTTTAGCCAATTTTGGATTCAATCCTAATTCAGCTGCCATGATACCACATAAATTAGCAGTCTCACGAGAGTGCATTAATAAGTTTTGACCGTAAGAAGAACGAAAACGCATCTTACCAATAATTCTTATTAATTCTTTATGTAATCCATGGATACCTAATTCAATAACGGTACGCTCTCCAATTTCTGCAATTTGATCTTCTAATTGACGACGTGTTTTTTCTACTACTTCTTCAATACGCGCTGGGTGGATACGACCATCTGTTACTAAACGTTGTAAACTTAAACGCGCAATCTCACGACGAAGTGGATCAAATGAAGAAAGCAAGATAGCTTCTGGTGTATCATCTACAATTAAATCTACACCTGTAGCTGCTTCAATGGCACGAATATTACGACCTTCTCTTCCAATAATTTGACCTTTCATTTCATCTGATTCCAAATTAAATACAGTCACTGTATTTTCAATGGCTACTTCTGCAGCTGTTCTTTGAATAGATTGAATGATAATTTTTCTAGCTTCTTTGTTGGCCTTTTGCTTAGCGTCTTCAATAATCTCTTGTTGTAAAACAAGGGCCTGTGTTTGCGCCTCATGCTTTAAGCTTTCAATTAATTGTTGCTTGGCATCTTCAGCACTTAAATTAGATATCTTCTCTAACCTGCGTATATGCTCTTCTTGGTGTTTCTCTAATTCAGATCGCTTTACATTGATTAAGTCAATCTCGCGATTTAATTTTTCTTTAATCGCATCATTGTCTTTGACTTGTTTATCAATAGACGCCTCTTTCTGATTAATAGTAATTTCTTTTTGCTTAATTCTATTTTCCGCCTCACCAATTTTTTTGTTTTTCTCTAAAAGGTCACGATCGTATTCGGACTTTAATTGCACGAAACGCTCTTTGGCTTCCAATTGCTTTTCTTTTTTAATCGTCTCCGCTCTTAATTCGGTTTCTTTTAAAATATTAGCAGCTTGTGCTTCGGCTTCTTCAACTTGTTTTTTGGTATTGCGGGCAAATACAATTTTGCCTACGAGTAAGCCCCCGAGTAGGGAAGCGCCTCCAATGATGACGAATAATATGTTCTGGTCCATTGTTTAATTCTTGTTGTTTGTAAATAATGCATACTCCCCTTTTTCGTTGTTAATGAGGTTAAAACTTCATGGTGAGTGAGGTTAAAACATTAATCCTATATTATTTATAAATCATTGATAGTCACCTATAGCAAGCTTCATTTCTTCTTTAACTCTAGGATGACGTATTTAGATTATTCATAATGCGTCAAAGGTTCCGCTACGAAGATAATCAAATAATGGAAAGAATGGAGTCGATGGAGGCAAATTATGTGGCTTAAAGGGCCTTTTCAATAGAACTAGAAAGCGCATCGATCTGATTTTGAATCGCTTCTAGCTCATAGAGGTTCTGACCCGTCTGCTGCTGCTCGGTGGTGAACCAAAGTAAAACCATGGAAATATAATCCTGCATATCCTTGCCCGCATAGGCATTTTTAAACTCTACCATTTTCTGGTTAATGAGGGCTGCCGTTTGACGGACCGCCTGCTCGTCCTTGGCAGCTAGTTTTATACGGTAGGACCTATCGGCAATAGTAATATTAACAGGAATTAAAGAGTCTTCTTGATGGTCTGTGATAGCTTGGTTCTCTGACATAGATTAAGGATTCAAATTTTTAATGGCAGTATCTATTTCTTTAATATAATGATCTACTTTTTTAACGAGGGCCGCTTTATCGGTGGGTTGCATACTAGCCGTGTTCACCATAGCAGCTGCTATTTTAGACTTTCCTTCTTGCACCTGCTCCATTAATTCTTTTACAAGGTTTTGCTCCTTGGTCAAACTTGCTTTTAACTGCAAATTTTCTTTTTCTATCAAAGCAGTGCGCTTTAATAAGAGCTGAAGCTTGTCCTGTAAATTAGCTAATGAAGTAGCAATATCCACCATATTTAAATTTTGATTTACTGAAAAATTTATTTTCTAATTTCTGCTTGCAAACTATTTTCAAATTCTTTAACCAATTTTTTCATCATCGTATCTATCTCCACATCGGTCAATGTTTTATCTGGCGCATTGAAGATAAAATTAATGGCCACCGATTTTTTCTGGTCTCCTAATTTTTCACTTTCAAATATATCAAAAACACTGCTTTGTTGAAGCGCTGTTAATTTAACAGCTGCAATACTTTGTTCAATGGCAGCATAAGGTGTAGCGCTTGGAAGCACCAAGGCAATGTCGCGTTCTACAGAAGGATATTTGGAAACTTCTTGGTAAACTACTTGCTGGCTTTGATACATTGTAAGCAAGTTGGCTAAATCGAATTGAATGTATAAAACCGATTGCTTAATACCAAAGGCTTGTAATTTTTTAGCACCAATAACTTCTACAGCACAAACTGTTTTTTTATCCACGACATAATTGACTTGACCTGCATCACCACTCTTCCACTGTCCAGTAGGAAGTCCTAATAGTTTACAAATTGCAGTAGCCATTCCTTTGGCCACAAAAAAATCGGCAGGCAAGGCCTTGGTTCTCCAACCTTCTGCATTTTGTTTACCTGAAATATAAATAGCTAATTGCTCCGACTCATAATATTTACCAGCTCCCGACTTGCCATATACTTTTCCCATTTCAAAAAAGGAAATAGAAGTATTTTTTCTATTAATATTATAAGCAATGGTTTCAAGACCTGTCTCTAACATAGAAGGACGCATCAGATCTAATTCTGCCGTTAAATTATTCAACATTTTTACAGAACGCGCAATAACTTCTTCAGAGAAATAGGCACTATTGGTAATTGAGTTGGTTAAAATTTCAGTGAAGCCTCGGCCAACTAAATATTGTGCAATCTTATCTTTAAACTTTTCTTTTTTCTCAAGTGGGTCAATGGCAGGGCTCATGGTAATCACACTAGGAATAGCAATATTATCAAGGCCATCAATTCTTAATACTTCTTCTACTATATCTGCAGCAATATTAATATCTGGTTTATGGTAAGGCACAGCTAATTCCAAACCTTCTGCTGTTTGATTTAAAATTTCAAAACCTAAACTACTAAGAATGGTTTTCACTTTATCTGTTGGATATACTTTACCACTTAACTTTTTTAAATAAGCAAAGGAAATGTTCACTTTCGTTTTAGGAGCTGGCGCAGGATATACATCAATCACTTCACTACATTTTCCACCCGCTAATTCTTGTATTAATTGAGCAGCATGTTCTAATACCAGCACTGTACCGTCAATGGCTACACCCTTTTCAAAACGAGTAGCCGCATCGGTTCTTAAACCATGGTGCACCGAGGTTTTTCTGATATGTACATTTTCAAATAGTGCACTTTCTAAAAATAAATTCGTGGTACTTGTTTTTACGCCACTGGTTAGTCCACCAAATACACCGGCAATACATAAGGGCTTTTGGGTATCGCTAATCATTAAATCATTCGCAGTTAATGTTCTCTCCACACCATCAAGTGTAGTAAACTTAGTGCCTGCTGGATATTTTTTTACGACAATGGTTTTATCTTTTATCTCCCCTGCGTCAAATGCATGAAGGGGTTGCCCTGTTTCATGCAAAATATAATTGGTAATGTCTACAATATTATTAATGCTTCTAACACCAATAGCTTGTAATTTATTTTTTAACCAAGTAGGAGACTCTTTCACTGTAACGCCTTCTATCACTACCCCAGAATATCTTTTACAACCTGCAGTATCTTCAATACTTACTTTAAAAGCTGCCACCGATTTATCTTTACTTGCTTGTTTTTTAAATGGACTAATAGCTGCCACCGGTGATTCATGATAAGATAAATAAGCACAAACATCTTTGGCTACACCATAATGACTCATGGCATCCATTCTATTGGGTGTAAGACCAATTTCATAAATCCAATCTTCATAAGATGCATAAATTGTTGAAACTGCAGTACCTGCTTTTATACTTGGATCCAAAACTATAATGCCTGCATGATCATCACTTAAACCAATTTCATCTTCAGCACATATCATGCCCTCGCTTTGTTCTCCTCTAATTTTAGCAAGCTTCATGGTAATGGGCTCGCCGCCTTTTGGATAAATAGTGGTTCCAATAGTGGCCACTACTACTTTTTGTCCTTTGGCTACATTGCTCGCCCCACAAACAATACCTAAGGGTTGGTCCTTGCCTATGTCTACCTTGGTTAGATTTAATTTATCTGCACCCGGATGTTTTACGACTTCTAAAACCTCGCCCACCACTAATCCTGCTAGTCCTCCTTTGAAATTTTCATATTTTTCTAATGACTCCACCTCAAGCCCAATAGAAGTTAAAATAATGGATAACTTTTCGGGGCTTACCTCCTGCGGTAAATATTCACTCAGCCAGCGATAACTAATCGTCATAGAACAATTTTATAGTATAGCTTCAAAAATACTAATTTTTAAGTGCTTTTAGTTAAAAACTAGGTGCAAAACCCGTTAATAACCCCCTTTTTTTGTGGATTTCAGATGGCGAAGACCTGTGTACAACCCTATTGCAAAACTAAATTTCTTGAAGTCCTAATTTGGTTTGATTTTCGCAGTAAGAAAATTGGTCAATCACTATGTCTATCCCTAATATAAATACAAACAGAACAAAGAAGAAAAATAGCAATATAGATATTAGTTCTATGATGTATGGAAAGATTCCACCACAGGCAAGAGAACTAGAAGAAGCGGTGCTAGGTGCCATACTCTTAGACAAAAGTGCATTCGATACCATTAGTGAAATTTTAAAGCCAGAATGTTTTTATGTAGAAGGGCATCAACTTATTTTTAGTGCCATGCAGGGCTTGCAACAAAAGAACATGCCCATTGACATGCTCACCATGGTGGAAGAATTAAAAATGCGTGAGCAGTTAGGCGCACCGCGTCGTGGCGGGTGATCAGGGCCCCGCGCTGGCCGCAGGGGCCGAACATGGAGCCGGACCGGTCCACCAGCAGGGCAAGGCTGCGCCGGGCCGGGGCGGCGGGCAGCGGGACGATGCGCAGCCCGATCCTGGTGCCGGCGGCGCCGCTGCCGACGAGAAGGCGCGGCGCCCAGCCGGTGACGGAGAGCTCCACCGGGCGGTTGAGCGGCACCGC
>CAIJZF010000119.1 GCA_903825095.1 uncultured Bacteroidota bacterium
ATCCCAAGGCAAGTCCACCAATACCTAAACTTAATTTAGATAAAAATTTTCTTCTATTTTGATTTAAGCCATGTTCTAAAAATTCATTCATACTAATTATTTATGATTTTGTGATGGTCTCTTCCAAATTGTATAATATCAATATTGTTTTCATTAAGGCAGCCGCTTCTGCTTCATTGTATTTTTTAGTAGGATGTTGGTATTCACCCACCGCTAATGTATTTTTTAATAAAGGGGCATTACTATTAAAAAAGGCAACTTGCTTTTCACAGTAGTCCATTAATTTATTACGCTCAAACCTGGAAGGCTTTCTTATCACAATGGTTTCAAAGGCTTGCTCTAATTTATCTTCTAATGACTTATTAGTGATAGATATATTTTCAGCGAGTACGCGTGAGGCTTCTAATACAGCAGGATCGTTTAACATGGTTAAAGCTTGTAGCGGTGTATTGGTGCTAGCTCTTTTGGCTTCACATTGGTCTCTATTACTTGCATCAAAAATCATCATACTAGGAGGAGGTGCCGTTAATTTTATAAAAGTGTATAAACCCCTACGGTAAATGGCTGGCCCATGGTCTTGTTTGTAAGAAGCTAGTACGCCTCTACCCGATGTAGTACTTTCCCAAACACCCTTGGGTTGATAAGGTTTCACACTGGGTCCTCCAATCATGGGATTTAAAATACCACTAGTGCCCAATACCCAATCTCTTACTATCTCTGCCTTGAATCGAATACGAGGAGACCTTGTATAATACAAGTTGTCAGGATCTTGTTCTAATTGTTTCTTAGTTACTACACTGGATTGTTGATAGGTATTACTTGACAATATTTTTTTAATTAAATATTTTACATCCCAGTTATGTTCCATAAAATCAACAGCCAACCAATCTAATAATGCAGGATGAGAGGGTAGTTCACCTTGTAAACCATAATCACTAGATGTTTTTACAATGCCTTTGCCAAAAATTTCTTGCCAAATAAAATTTACAAAAACCCTGGCCGTTAATGGATTGGTTTTTTCTACCGTCCATTTTGCTAAGCCCAATCTATTTCTTTCATATTTCAATGTATCAAAAGGCATAATAGATTCTAGTGCAGTAGGCTTAACTTCTATAGTAGTAGGTGCATCATAACTTCCTCTACTTAAAATATAGGTAGGCCTTACCTTTCCAGTATCACCCATTTTCCAATCACCCATGACAGAGACTTCTAATTTATTCGTATCTACATGATTGATAAATGATAATAATTTTGACTGCTCTTCTTTAGTAATAAATAATTTTGGATTTTTTGCAGGTGTTGAAATACTAACATCCCCTTCATATCCTTTTTCTTTACTCATATTAAAAAAGGCATAGAGTTGGTAGTAGTCTTTATTAGAGAAGGGGTCGTACTTGTGATCGTGACACTGCGCACATTCTATAGTAACACCTAATATAGCCTTACCATAGGTTCTTGTTTTATCTATATTATAAGATACGCGGTACTCTTCTTCAATCACCCCACCTTCTTCTGTGTATTTATGATTTCTAAAAAAGGCGGTGGCTAAAATAGTAGACTTACTTGCACTAGGTAGTAAGTCACCTGCTATTTGTTGCGTTAAAAATTGATCATAATGCATATTGGTATTAAATGCATTAATCACCCAGTCTCTCCAAGGCCATTGAGATCTAATATTATCATCTTGAAAACCATAAGAGTCGGCATAGCGTGCTAAGTCCATCCATAATAAAGCCATTTTTTCTCCATAAGCTGGCTTTTGTAATAATTTATCTAGTAATTGCGTATACCAGTTATCGCTGGTATTATTTCTCCATGCGTTTAACTCTTCATAACTAGGGGCAAGTCCAGTGATATCTGCATAGGCTCTTTTAATAAGTGCTTCTCTACTTGCTGTTTCATTGGGTTCAAACCCTTTTGCTTCCATTTTTTCTAATATAAATGGATCAATTTCATTTTTAACCCACTTAGTATTATCTACTTCAGGGATAGCTTCTTTTACAGGTGCTACAAAGGCCCAATGCTTTTCATATTTAGCCCCTTGCTCTATCCACTTTGTAAATAATTTAATTTCATCGGTGGTTAATCTAGCTAAGTGACTTTCTGGAACAGGCATCATGATGGCAGGGTCATTAGAAGAAACTCTTTTTATTAATTCACTTTTTTCTGGATTGCCTGGCACAATAGCAAAATGTCCTTTATTTTTTTC
>CAIJZF010000120.1 GCA_903825095.1 uncultured Bacteroidota bacterium
ATGCGTTCTGCAATGGCTTGTAAAATTTCTTCAATACCAATACCTGATCTTCCACTTGCAAGTAATATATCTTCTTGCTTACATCCAATTAATTCAATAATTTGATCGGTTACTTCTGGAATTTTAGCACCATCCATATCAATCTTATTAATCACTGGTATAATCTCTAAATTATTTTCCAATGCTAAATATAAATTGCTAATAGTTTGTGCTTGTATACCTTGAGAGGCATCTACTAATAATAAAGCACCTTCGCAAGCCGCTAAGGCTCTACTCACTTCATAACTAAAGTCAACGTGACCTGGTGTATCAATTAAATTGTAAGTGTAAGTGGTGCCTTTATGTATATAATTAATTTGAATAGCATGACTCTTAATGGTAATACCCTTCTCACGCTCTAAATCCATATCATCCAAAACCTGATTCATCATTTCACGCTCGGTAATCGTTTTAGTATGTTCTAATAAACGATCGGCTAAGGTACTTTTACCGTGATCGATGTGTGCGATGATACAAAAATTTCTAATATTCTTCATGAAGTTGTAACTAGTCTTTAAATTAAGAGAGTGCGTTTATAATAGCAGTGAATTCAGTAGCTACTAAAGAAGCGCCACCTACTAAACCACCATCCACATCTGGTTGAGAGAATATTTCTTTTGCATTAGAAGCTTTAACACTTCCCCCATATAATATAGAAATTTGATTCGCTACTGCTTCACCATATTTTGCAGCAAAACAAGATCTTATATAAGCATGTATATCTTGTGCTTGTGCACTTGATGCAGTTTTACCTGTTCCAATAGCCCATATAGGTTCATAAGCAATGACTACTTTTATAATAGCCTCTGCAGATAAATGAAATAATGAATTTTTTAATTGCGCTTCTACAAATGCATTTTGTGTTTCAGCTTCTCTAATAGACAATGGTTCACCGCAACAAAATATAGGTGTGCTATCAATAGCTAAAATTGCATTCACTTTTTCTGCTAATAAGGCGTCAGATTCTGCAAAATATTCACGACGTTCAGAATGTCCCACTATAATATGCTTCACGCCTATTGATTGCAACATAGAAGCTGAAACTTCACCAGTATAGGCACCCGATTCTTTTTGGTGACAATTTTGAGCAGCTACAAAAACATTCAGTTTATTAGCTAATTTTTCTAAAGCTAAAGGAATATAAATGGCAGGCACTGCAAAAACAGCTTCTTGATGCGCCCCTAATGTATGAGCACTTGCAACTAGTTCATTTAATAAGGTCTCTGCTTGAGCAAGAGATAAATTCATTTTCCAATTGGCTGCTGCTATTTGTTTTCTCATAGTTTATATAGGAAGTTTTAAGCGCTATTGAATAGCGCTGCAAAGGTAATAAAATTCAGTCCTAATCAGTGATGATTTAGTTGATATAAGTGCTTTAAAACCTGCTTTTCGGCCTCGGTAATAGAAAATCCTTTTATTTTTTTCCAATTATGGATATCTTCTATGGCTTTATCCAATTGATAGCCTGGAATAATGCCCCAAGTGAAATTGGGTATATGCTTAGGTAGAAGGCCATTCCCAAAAATATTGGCAGATACGCCAATGTAAGACCCTGTATTAATACTTGATTGAATGGCAAAACGGCTATAATCACCTACTAGCATACCCATTTTCTGACCTACATTTTCCCATTCCCCCTTGAATTCATTCCACATTTGAATTTCACCTGCTGTATTCTTAATATTACTATTACAAGTGCCAGCACCCAAATTGCACCAATGACCAATAATGCTATCCCCTAAATAACCCTCATGTCCTTTGTTGGAATAGCCCATTAAAATAGAGTTCTTAATTTCACCCCCCGCCAAACAATAAGGGCCAACAGTGGTGGTTCCATATATGCTTGTATTCATCTTCACCACCCCCTTTTTACCTAAAACAAAGGATCCTCTTATAGAAGAACCTTCCATTATAATTGACTCATTTCCAATATATATAAAGCCATCACTTGCATTTAAATTAGAACATAAAACAGTAGCACCTTTTTCTATAAAAATTTGGTCTTTATTAATGACATTGTTAGAGGGGTCAATAGGCTCAGACTTTCTTTGACTAGCTACCCACTTGAAGTCTCTTTCAATGAGTTTGGCATGGTTAGAAAGTAGCTGTAACTGATTTAATACAAAGGAAACCTCCTCTATTACAATAGGCGGTTTCTCCGC
>CAIJZF010000121.1 GCA_903825095.1 uncultured Bacteroidota bacterium
AAATGGGATCTAAATATTAGCGGCCGTTATTTTAAATCCTATAAACATTTTAATGGTACCGACGAACAAACCCAAAGAGTGGAAGAAGCCACCGATGTTAGAAATTTTAGTCGTACCATGGACATTGCCTTGGTAGGAAAAATAAATGAAAAATGGAGTCTTGGTTTTGATCTACCATTCATATACAATGAAAGAAGTTCTTTGTATGAGCATGTGGGAAGTACAAAGGGCAATCCGCGTTTTTCTACTTTTTCACAAGGCATTGGTGATATAAGAGTTACTGCTTATAAATGGCTCATTGCACCTAAGCCTGGCGCGAAGGGAAATTTACTAGGGGGTATTGGTCTTAAAATGCCAACGGGTAATTATAAAGCAGTAGATGTGTATCATTATAAATTAGGAACTTCTATTTTAACTAGAAAAGGACCAGTAGACCAATCTATACAACCAGGTGATGGTGGTTGGGGGCTAAGCCTTGAATTAAATGGATTCAGACAATTAAATAATAAATTCAGTGTTTATAGTAATGCTTACTATTTAATCAATCCAAGAGGAAATAATGGAGTAAGTACAGCAAGAGGTGGTATTGCCACTGCATCAGCCATTAAGTATACTTCAGATGTAATGAGCGTGCCCGATCAATATTTATTAAGAGCAGGTACCAATTTTACAACTAGTGCATTAACCCTTTCATTAGGTGCACGATACGAATGTATTCCTGCCAAAGATTTAATTGGAGACAATACAGGCTTTAGAAGACCAGGTAATGTACTAGCCTTAGAACCAGGCGCTAATTATAGTTATAAAAATTTCAACTTCTATTTATATGCACCAGTAGCTATTAGAAGAGAAAGACCACAAAGCTATCCAGATATTTTAAAGACCAACGATACTAAAGTATTTTCAAGAGGCGATGCTGCCTTTGCAGATTATAGCCTTAGTCTAGGATTTGGCTATAGGTTTTAGGGCTAATCGAAAATAGAACTATTCAAATGCTTGAAGGCTTCCATGGCACCCATGTATTCGCAAGTTCTTGCCCCAGCTTTATTCGCATTAGTTATGATAGTTTTCCAATCTTCCATTGAAACTAAGTGTATATCTTTTACAGATCTCTTATTTAATTGATACAAGACTGCGCCCACAAAAGCATCTCCAGCACCCGTCGCATCTACTGCTTGTATAGGAATGCTTTTAATAATTTCAATATGGTCGCCTATTGAAACTAAAGTACCTTCCTTGCCAAGTGTAATAGTAAATACCGCCTTTGTTTTTTTTCTTAATGCAGCAGCAGCTAAAGCCACACTATCACAACCAGTAATTAAAATAGCCTCTTCGTCACTTAGTTTAAAAAAATTACAATTTTCAATAAAGTGACCACACTGCTCTATAAAATAGGCGCTATTATTTTGAAAAAGTAAATGTCTGTAATTAGGATCAAAACTTATTAGACAACCTGTTTGTTTTGCTTTAGCTAATAATTCAAGATAAGTATTTTGAAGGGGGCCGGGTAAAAAAGCAGTAGCCGATCCAAAATGTACAATTCCATATTCATTTAAATTAACTGCGGCTAAATCTAAAATGGTTAACTCTTTGTCGGCACCTCTATTAAAATAAAAATCTCTTTCCCCATCCTGCATTAATGAAACAAATGCAAAAGTGGTAAAATGAGCGGGGTCCTTTATAATTAAATTTGTATCCACTCCCATTGCTTCAAGCAAACTAATAAGATGATGTCCAAAAGGGTCGTCGCCTACCTTGGCAGCCATGCTTACCTCGCCTCCTAATGCGGCAATAGCCGCTGCAACATTGGCGGGCGCACCACCTGCTTTTTTTAAAAAATGTTGGCCATTAGATAAGGATACATTTACATCTGTGCAAATCATATCAATTAATGCCTCTCCAATACAAAGTACTTTCATCTCTTATTTTATATAATTAAATATAGGCTTTTTTTAAAAGGGCTGTATCTTTGTATTGTCTAAATAATTATATCCCTTCATGTCTATACAAGTTAGTTATCAAAAAGCGCAGGTCTTAGAAGCCTTACGTTATCACTTTATAAAGCAGCCGGAAATTAAAACCCTTATGATAGTGGTAAATGTGTATGCTATTTTAACAGGGGTGTTATTGTTTTTAAAAAAAATTAGACCAGAACTATTTTTATTAGGCTCGGTTTTGTGGATTGTACTGCTACTTTTATTTTGGTATGTGATGCCTAGTATTTTTTATAAAAAAACGGCTTTGTTTACTTACTCCTGGGATTTTAGTTTTGATACCAAAAAGGCAAGTCTTCAATCCGTGCAAGGAGAGGCCAGCTGGAATTGGGAAGAGTTAACCCATTACTTTGAAAGCCCTCATTTTTTCCATATTTATTTTGGCCCTAAAACATTCTTTATTATTCCTACAGATAATATGACCAGCGAAGAGCAGCAAGCATTAAGGTCTATTTTAAAGAATAAATAAGCGCTTAATGTGAACTTAAGGAATTGTTTCTGCCAAAGGTTATCCACTTTTGCTATTCATACCTATAGAAAAGCCCCGTTTTACTACTAATTGTTCGCTTATAAACAGGGGTATAAAAGGCCCTATTTACGCTATTTCTGGCCTATAAAAGCCCTAAAAAGCCCAAAATAGACCTACCTTGTAGGTGGACTTCAAAATGTGTAAACAAAAAGGCAAATAAAATACCTCGTTTTTAACAAAAAGTATATTTTTGCGCCGTAAACAAAACTTTTTACAATGTCAGACATCGCTACAAGAGTTAAAAAAATCATCGTTGACAAATTAGGTGTAGATGAAGCAGAAGTTACAAGTGCCGCTTCTTTTACAAATGATTTGGGAGCAGATTCTTTGGACACAGTTGAATTAATTATGGAATTTGAAAAAGAATTCAACATTTCAATTCCTGATGAACAAGCAGAAACTATTACAACCGTTGGTCAAGCTGTTGCTTATTTAGAAGAGCACGCGAAATAACTAATTCATTTAGAAGTTTCAAGCTGAATCATCGGCATATTTAAATCCGCCTTTTTGAGCCTTTGCTTTAAAGGCGGATTCTTATTTTAAAACGATTAACATGCAAACTAAACGCATTGTAGTTACAGGAATTGGTACTTTAACACCTATCGGAAATAACCTAGCTACTTACTGGGAAAATTTAGTCAATGGTGTATCGGGTGCGGATATGATAACGCAATTTGATGCTTCTAAGTTTAAGACAAGATTTGCATGTGAGATAAAAGGTTTTGATCCTGTTGAATTTATGGATCGCAAAGAAGCTAGAAAACTAGACCGCTTTGCTCAAATTGCTTTAGTAGCTAGTGACCAAGCGGTTATTGATGCGGGTATTACCAAAGAGAATGTGGATCACGATAGAGTAGGTGTTATTTTTGCAAGTGGTATTGGTGGTTTAACCACTTTTACAGAAGAGGTTACCAATTTTGTACAAGGAGATGGTACCCCTAGGTTCAATCCATTTTTTATTCCAAAAATGATTTTAGATATAGCCGCAGGGCAAATTTCTATGAAGCATGGTTTTCGTGGACCCAACTTCGCAGTTGTAAGTGCATGTGCTTCTAGTACCAATGCCATCGTAACGGCGATGGATAATATAAAATTAGGCAAGGCCGATATTATTGTTACGGGTGGTGCAGAGTCGGTGATAGGTATTGCGGGTATGGGTGGTTTCAATGCCATGAAGGCCATGAGTGAAAGAAATGACGATCCTAAAACGGCAAGTCGTCCATATGATAAAGACAGAGATGGTTTTATTATGGGAGAGGCTTCTGGTGTTTTAGTTTTAGAAGAATTAGAACATGCTAAAAAGCGTGGTGCAAAAATTTATTGCGAAGTAGTAGGTGGCGGT
>CAIJZF010000122.1 GCA_903825095.1 uncultured Bacteroidota bacterium
GGTTTCCAATGGTTGAAAACCATAGGTTTCAAACACAGATTGGATCGTCTTAAATATAAACTGACGCTTTTGAACCGTAGCCGCATTAAAATCTCTGGTACCTTGTGGCAAAGAAGGTTTGCTCATAGTTTCAAATTTATAAGTAAAGATAAATTTTTTAAATTCATCGGCTATTAATTGTTTAAATTGCTTCTTTAAAACCCGATTTTATGGAAAATCAAGACCCTCGTCAACAACCCTATGAGCCTAGGCCCAATGCGCCTCGTGAAAAATCGGAGCGAACCTACCGAATTTTTAGAAGTATTTATGATTATACCATGGCTGCCCTTATTCTGGGTTGTGGTGTATTAATGTTGGGCGCTAAATGGTTCCATTTAGATATGATCATTAATGCAGGTGCCGACTTTAGATATATTTTTGGAAGTCTTTGTTTATTGTATGGAGGTTTCAGATTGTACAGAGGTATAAATCAAATGTATTAGCCTTTTCATTTTTCTTTTGACTATTAAATTAAAGTAGATGCGTTATTTATATATTATGTTCAGCCTTTGCATTTTGGCAACTGCTTGCAAGACAAGTTCTAAAACCGAGCAAATAGATACCCCCAGTGAAGGCCGTATTCGCATTTCTGTGGAAGAAAGCTTTAAACCCTTTATAGAGCAAGAGCTTAAAGTATTTGCATTAAGTTTTCCTAAAGCTATTATTGAAGTTGATTATAAATCTGAAATTGAATGTTTCAAAGATTTAGCTTCCGATAGCACCCGTATGATTATTGTAACAAGAGGGCTTGATAAAAAAGAACAAGCCAACTATAAAGACCAACTCAATTATGCACCAACATTTGGCATACTTGCTTATAATGCCATTGCGGTGGTGGTGAATAAAAAAACAAAAGATTCAGTTTTCTCTATGGCCGATTTAAGTGCATCACTAAGTGGCAAAAATAATAAGCAGGTAGTGATGGATGGAAATCATTTAACGGGGGTGGTTCGTTTTTTAAAAGATAGTTTATTGCATGAAACCCCATTTGGTAAAAATGTAGTTTCTGCAAATGGAAGTGAAGAAGTCATCTCTTATATAAAAACTAATCCTAATGCCATTGGCTTTGTGGGCATGAATTGGGTGGGAGATAATTACGATCCTAAGCAAATGGAAGATAGAAAGACCCTAAAAATGGCCTTAGTGGAATGTACCTTATGTATTGAAAAAGGCTACTATTCACAGCCCTCTCAGGCGAATATTAGTAAGGGGCATTATTCTCTTTCCTTACCCATTTATTATATCTTAAAAGAAAATGCCCCAGGTCTTGGAACGGGCCTACTTAATTTTATGAGCTTAGAAAGAGGGCAGTTAATTTTTCAAAGGGCTTTTTTAGTACCTGCCAAAATGGGATTTAAGAAAAGAAAGGGTTTACTAAACTAACACTCATAAAATACTAACAGGAATTGGCATTATTAATAAAAAATTAATGGGATTCTTGCCAAAAAATTAATATTTTTAGGATTCCCTGTTAATTCAGTCTATATATAGAAAAAATAGATGTGTCATAGGGACATATACCGTATTCAATAAATGGTATATTGAGCTTGGATTAAATTTAAAATGAAAAAAAGTAAGTGATGAAAAAATTGGTTTTTCTTTTGGTAGGATTTGTATTTTCTACTGCCTTAATGGCTCAAGTAGCACCTTCCGCTTTAGCAGAGGGCGTAAAAATGTTGAGCTACGAAAAAAACAAATCGGCTCTTAATTTTTTTAAAGAGGCCTATGATAAAAATCCAGGCGATGGTGAAACTATCTTCTGGTATGGTCAGGCAATGTTAGCGCAAAACTATAATGGTATTTCTACGCCAGAGTCAATACAAAAAGCAAAAGAATTATATCAAAAAAGTTTACAAGCTAAAGGCAGTGATGCATGGTTGTTAGTAGGTATGTCTCATATACAATCCTTAGAAGGCGCGGATGTAAATGCAGTGAAACAAAACTTAGAACTAGCCATTACATCTACTTTAAATACTAAAGGAAAATATAAGGGCAAGCCTAGTCAAGATATCATTAATGCTATTGGATATGTGTTTGCTGAATTGCCTATTAGCATAGGAGATCACAGATACGCTATCGATAAATTAAAAGAAACAATAAGTGCCTACGATGTAGTGAATTCAAGCCTTTACGTGAACCTAGGTATTAATTATTTGAAGTTAGGTGGGGGTGAAAATGGAGGTGATGCAGTTACCGCTTTTCAAAATGCCATTAACGCAGATGCAAAAAATGCCTATGCTTATTATAGAATTGGTAAAGTGTACCAAACACAAAACAATAAAGAATCTTTAGATGAGTATTTTAATAAATCCATCGCAGCCGATCCAGCTATCGCACCAGTTTATTTTTCTTTGTATACTTACTATGCTGAAGTAAGCACTAGTATTGCAAAAACGAATTTGGATTTATTTTTACAATACGCCGATAAGGATCCTATTTTTGAATACTTCAGTGCCGATTATTTATTTAGATCTGGTCAATTCGAACAATCTTTAGAAAAAGCGAAAGCAATGGAAGCTGCGGGAAGTCTTACTATTTTTCCAGGCTTAGCAGTTTTATTAGCTAAGAACTATGATAAAAAGGGAGATACTGTTTTAGCTAAATCTTATATCGAACCTTATATCACGAATACTAGTCCAGATAAATTAATCAATACCGATTATGAATTAGCAGTGAAGATTTTATCAAAGTTTAGTGGAAGCCAAGCTTCCTTAACTGCTATTTTAGAAAAAGCTATAGCAGCTGATACAGCCAAGGTAAACAAGCTTAAATATTACAAACTAGGGTATGAGATGTTAGAAAAAAGTAATATGTATGCCGATGAATTAAAGTGGTATGCGAATTATTCTGCCCTTAGAGGGGTGAAAGATGAAGTGTATTATTATAAAACAACCAGTATTGCTATCAATGCCAAAGAGGGGGCATTAGCGACTGCAACTGCCAAAGAGTATGTGGCAACCTTCCCAGATAAGCCCAATGGCTATTCTATGAACGTAAGAGCTGCTAAGTTATTGGATACTGCCAATAACCTAGGTATCTTATTTGAAGCGGTAAATGTTCAAAACGACTATTTGTTAAAGGATGTAGCTAAGAATAAGCAGCTCTTGATCAACAATTACTATACCTTAATTGGCTATTATAATGAGACTAAAGGGTATGAAAATGCTGTTTTGATGTGTGATAAAGTACTAGAATTAGTTCCAGAGGATCCAACCACGCTTCAAGCCAAGGCGCAGTTCACCAAAAATATTGAGATTATCAAGAAAATGCAGAATTCTAAGGGTGGCGCACCTGCTCCCCCAGTGCAAAAGCCAGTGGCAGATACGACTCAAATCAAAAAAGGCTAAAACCTATATTTAAGCACATCTATTGTGTAAAAAATAATTGAAAATTACTCCCCATTTATGGGGAGTTTTTCGTTATATGAGCTATCCTTTGCGTATTTTTGCGGCACCAAAAACATATGTATGATTCTGTTGCAGTTTTGGATGTCTGCGAACGAGACAAATAGCGCTACTAATTACTTACCCATTGCATTGCAATTATTATTTGCAGGGGGCTTTGTTGCCTTAATAATTTTGATTTCAAGTTGGATGGGACCTAAGCGAGATACAAGCGATAAATTAGAAAACTTTGCGAGTGGAATTGAAACACATGGAGATGCAAGATCACCTATGGCGATTAAGTATTTTCTAGTGGCTATTTTGTTTGTGTTATTTGATGTGGAAGTTATTTTCTTTTATCCTTATGCGGTGAATTTTAAAAGTTTGGGTTGGGCTGGTTTTGGTGAAGTGGTTTTATTTGTAGGATTTTTTTTGGTGGGTTTTATATACATCATCAAAAAGGGGGCCTTACAATGGGAAGATTAATTTTATAAATAAAGTAGTAGCAATATGCGTCCTGTACGTTTTAATTTAAATCCTAAAGAAGCTGAAATTTCAGAAGCTATTTCTATGGGTAAAGCACCCGATGGAATTCCAGGTGATGGTTTTTTTGCAACACAGTTAAGTTCTGTTGTAGGACTTGCCAGAAAAAATTCTTTATGGCCTTTACCTTTTGCCACTTCTTGTTGTGGTATTGAATTTATGGCTACCATGGCATCGCATTATGATTTATCTCGTTTTGGTTCTGAGCGTGTAGGTTTTTCTCCACGTCAATGCGATTTATTAATGGTCATGGGTACGATTGCCAAAAAAATGGCACCAGTTTTAAGACAAGTGTATTTACAAATGGCAGAACCACGTTGGGTAATTGCGGTGGGTGCTTGCGCTTCTAGCGGTGGTATATTCGATACTTATAGTGTGCTACAAGGCATTGATCAAGTAATACCCGTGGATGTATATGTACCTGGTTGCCCTCCACGTCCTGAAGCTATTATTGATGGGTTTATGAAAATTCAGGATTTAGTGGGACAAGAAAGTATACGCAGACGTAATAGTGAAAAATACCGCGACTTATTAAACAGCTACGGTATCCAATAAATCTAATAAAAAATAGAGCATAAAATTTTAGAATACAAATGGCATTAAGCAACGAGACAATACAAAATAAGTTAATTGAAAAATTTGGAGACCAAGTTTTGAATTTCTTGACGGCGTCTGGTATTTTATCTTTTGA
>CAIJZF010000123.1 GCA_903825095.1 uncultured Bacteroidota bacterium
GTGATTATGGTATTAGGCGGAAGCACCAATGCAGTACTACATATGATTGCCATGGCGAAAAGTGTGGGAGTATCTTTTACGCAAGACGACTTTCAAGCCATTAGCGATAAAATTCCAGTACTTGCCGATTTTAAACCATCGGGAAAATATTTAATGCAAGATTTACATCAGTATGGTGGTGTGCCTGCTGTGATGAAATATATGTTAGCACAGGGTTGGATACATGGGGACTGTTTAACAGTGACTGGAAAAACCATGGCAGAAAATTTAGCAGCTGCACCCGATTTAGATTTTAATAAGCAAGATATTATTCATCCAAAAGAAAGTCCTATTAAAGCAACCGGACATTTACAAATATTGTATGGCAATTTAGCAACGGGTGGAAGTGTTGCAAAAATTTCTGGTAAAGAAGGAGATGTATTTGAAGGACCAGCGCGTGTATTTGATGGAGAACAATCTTTGATAGAAGGTATTAATTCAGGAAAAATAAAAAAGGGTGATGTAGTTGTTATAAAAAATGTAGGACCTGTAGGAGCCCCTGGTATGCCTGAAATGTTGAAGCCCACTTCCGCCATTATTGGCGCGGGTTTAGGCAAGTCGGTGGCACTTATTACCGACGGACGTTTTAGTGGAGGCACGCATGGTTTTGTGGTAGGACATATTACACCCGAGTCTTATAAAGGAGGACTGATTGGACTAGTAGAAGACAATGATATGATTGAATTAAATGTACCTAATCGTAAAATGACATTGAAAGTAGATGAAGCCACTATTGCAAAAAGAAGAGCTGCCTATGTACAGCCTGCTTTAAAAGCAACCAATGGTGTTTTATGGAAATATGCACAATTAGTAAAAGACGCAAGTGAAGGTTGTGTGACAGATCAGTTATAAAAAAAAGACTATGGCAACGAAAAAATTAACAGGAGCGCAGGCAGTTTTAGAAGCTTGTATTGCAGAGGGAGCCGAAACTATTTTTGGTTATCCAGGTGGTGCTATTATGCCTATCTATGATGCTCTCTACGATTACAACGATAAACTAAAACATATTTTAGTAAGACATGAACAAGGTGGAATACATGCTGGACAAGGCTATGCGCGTACCTCAGGAAAAGCAGGTGTGGTATTTGCTACTAGCGGACCAGGTGCAACTAACTTAGTGACAGGTTTAGCCGATGCCATGATTGATAGCACGCCACTAGTTTGTATCACAGGACAAGTGTTCGCTCATTTATTAGGAACAGACGCTTTTCAAGAGACAGATATTATTAATATTACCATGCCGGTTACTAAATGGAATTACCAAGTGACCGATGCCACAGAAATACCAGGCATATTAGCCAAGGCATTTTATTTAGCAAGAAGCGGAAGGCCAGGTCCGGTATTAATTGATATTACCAAGAATGCACAAATACAATCTTTCGATTATGAAGGCTACACGCCATGCAATCATATAAGAAGTTATAGACCAAAGCCAGTCATTCGTAAAAACTTTATTGACGAAGCAGTAGCCTTAATTAATAATGCTAAAAAACCTTTAGTCATTTTTGGACAAGGGGTTATTTTAGGTAAGGCAGAAAAAGAATTTAAAAAGTTTATAGAAAAGTCGGGTATGCCAGCAGCCTGGACCATCTTGGGTTTGAGCGCACTTCCTACCGATCATCCTCAGAATGTAGGCATGTTAGGTATGCATGGAAATTATGGCCCGAATGTATTAACCAATGAATGTGATGTACTTATTGCAGTAGGTATGCGTTTCGATGACCGTGTTACAGGAAGATTAGATAAGTACGCAAAGCAAGCGAAAGTGATACATTTAGATATTGACCCATCTGAGATAGATAAAAATGTAAAAGCCCATGTAGGTGTATGGGGCGATTGTAAAGAAACATTACCCTTACTTACTTTAGGTATTCAAGAAAAAGATAGATCAGAATGGTTAAAAGTTTTTGCAGACTATACGCAAAAAGAATATGATCAATGTATCAAAGAGGAAATTTATCCTAGCACTGAAGAAATGACCATGGGTGAAGTGATACGCATCGTAAATGAAACCACTAAAGGAAATGCAGTGGTGGTAACGGATGTAGGTCAACATCAAATGGTGGCTTGCAGATACGCTAAGTTTAATGAAACAAGATCGAATGTAACATCGGGAGGACTCGGCACTATGGGATTTGCTTTACCTGCAGCCATTGGTGCAAAGTTTGGTGCACTTGATAGAACAGTCATTGCAGTGATTGGAGATGGTGGTGTACAAATGACTATTCAAGAACTAGGAACTATAATGCAAACAGGCGTAGATGTTAAAATAATGATTTTAAACAATGAGTTCTTAGGTATGGTGCGTCAGTGGCAGCAACTATTTAATGACAAGCGTTATTCTTTTGTAGATATTCAAAGCCCCGACTATGTAATGGTAGCCAAGGCTTATGGTATTGAGGGTGCGAAAGTATCGCAGCGCAAGGATTTACAAACAGCCATTGAAACCATGCTTGCACATAAGGGCTCTTATTTATTAGAAGTGATGGTGGGCAAAGAAAACAATGTATTTCCAATGGTACCACAGGGTTGTAGCGTGAGTGAAATCAGATTGAAATAAGATTCGACCGAGTGAAACGAGGTCAAATCTTATGGCTATATGATTCGAGCGAGTCTATAAGACGAGCTCAAATATTCGAAAATAATGTAGTAAAAAATAAAGAATTGATAAATTAAAGATCTCATAATATGGAAACAAATACTGAAAAACAAGAGTACACAATAACTGTGTATACCGAAAACCAAGTAGGGCTCTTGAATCGTATTGCCATTATTTTTTCTAGAAGAAAAATTAATGTGGAAAGTTTAAATACATCTCCTTCTGAAATTGCGGGCATACACCGTTTTACCATTGTTGTAATGGAGTCTCGTGATGTGGTCATGAAAATTGTAAGACAAATTGAAAAGCAAGTGGAAGTTTTAAAAGCGTATTTCAATACCAACGATGAAATTGTTTGGCAGGAGTTAGCATTATATAAAGTATTGTCAGAAGAAATTACAGAGAAAGTAAAAGTAGAAAGATTATTAAGAGAATA
>CAIJZF010000124.1 GCA_903825095.1 uncultured Bacteroidota bacterium
AGCACAATATGATCACAAATTTCTTCCACTTGTTCCATTCGGTGGGTACTAAATATAATGGTAGAACCTTTTTTAGCTAATGCATAAATTTCATCCTTAATTAAATTGGCATTTAAAGGGTCAAGGCCACTAAAAGGCTCGTCTAAAATAATTAATTTAGGTTCATGTAAAACGGTAATGACAAATTGTAATTTCTGACTCATTCCTTTACTTAAATCCTCCACCTTTTTATTCCACCAGCTCTCCATCTCAAATTTCTTAAACCAGTATTTTATTTTTTCAGTAGCCTCCGCCTTAGACATTCCTTTTAACTGCGCTAGGTACAATGCTTGTTCTCCAATTTTCATTTTCTTATACATGCCTCTTTCTTCTGGCATGTATCCAATTTTTTCAATATCCACCATGGGATTAAATTCAGCGCCGTCTAATAATATATTACCACTGTCCGGATAAAATATACCCGTTATCATACGCAGTAATGTAGTTTTACCTGCACCATTTGGGCCAAGCAGTCCAAAAATACTTCCTCTCTCAATGTCGAAACTAATATCGTCTACTGCTTTTTGAGTAGCATAATATTTTTTCAGATTTTGTAAACTTAAAAGGGCATCCATAGTAAGAAATTTATAGTTCAAATATATATCCAAATTCACATATCTTCTTTTTAAATTAGTAAGAGTGGAAATTTAACCTAGATTTAGTGTATATAATTAGTAGGATTGGAAAAAGAGTTGTCTATCTTCGCAGTAAACTTAGCATATATGTTTAATAAGAAAACGCTGTATATTTCTCTTGCATTTATTTTGGTGGTAGGCCTTTCTAGCTGGGGCTTTTTAGTGCACCGCACTATTCATCAAATTGCTATTTATAGTTTGCCAGAACCCTTGCAATCTTTCATGCATAAAGAAATGAATAATTTAGTTTCTAATGCTACAAGACCAGACATAAGAAGAAACACAGATAAAACAGAAGCGACTAAACATTTTATTGACTTAGAAGCCTATGGTCCGAATGCTGCCAATATGATGCCAGTTGATTGGGCATCTGCGGTAAAAAAATACAATGAAGATACCTTGCTTAAATATGGTTATGTGCCTTATGTAATCGTAAATCAATTAGAAAAATTAACCAATGCTTTTCGTTCTAAAAACAAAGACAGCATTTTATTTTATGCTGCCGATTTAGGACATTATATAGGAGATGCCCATGTGCCTTTACACACTTCTATTAATTATGATGGTCAACTTTCTGGACAAAAAGGTTTGCATAGTTTATGGGAGTCCTTCGTGCCTGAATTAAGAATAGACCAATACCAATTATACAATGCACACAAGGCTACTTATATTAAAAACCCTAGCGAGGCTATTTGGATAGATATAAGAAAGGCAGCCGCATTAGTGCCTGAAATGTTAGCTATAGAAAAAGAAGTTTCTATTCAGTTTAAACCTGAAACTAAATATAAAACGCAAATGCGTTATGGACGTGAAACAAAAGTATATACCAAAGAATTTGCAGAAGCCTATGCGAATGGACTTGGGCCTACGGTGAACATGCAATTAATTGCTTCTGCGAATATGATTGCCGATTTTTGGTACACCGCTTGGGTGAATGCAGGCAAACCTATAATTGCAACGCGTGAAATTTCTCCTAATCTTTCAGCTGAATTAAAATCATTTAAAATGAATCATTTAATTCAAGATGAATTATTATTAAGTAAGAAAGAAAAGCCAGAGAATTAGTATTGCGCTAAATGAAACTAAATTTTAATACTATATTACTATAGTTATAAAATGGAAGCTATTTGTTGTGCTAGCTTTTGTCCATCCATCGCAGCACTTACAATACCACCTGCATAGCCTGCGCCTTCCGCACAAGGATAAAGGTTTTTAATTTGTGGATGATGCAAAGCATCTGCATCTCTTGGAATACGCACGGGTGAAGAAGTTCTGCTTTCAGTAGCCACCACAATAGCATCGTTGGTATAATAACCTTTCATCTTTTTTCCAAAGGCTTTAAAACCTTCTTGTAAAGTACGGTGCACAAATGGAGGAAGTACTTCATTCAATGGCGCCGACTGTAAACCTGGTAAATAACTGGCATCAGGTAAATCTGCCGATATTTTATTAGAACAAAAATCAATTAGTCTTGCAGCAGGTGCTACTTGTAATCCGCCTCCTAATTTAAAAGCGGCTTGTTCCACTTCTTTTTGAAAGGCTAATAATAATAAGGGATGATGCTCGGGTAATTCGGTTTTATTTTTCTTTAAAAAATTGGCAGCAGCAGGAACATCTACCTGCACTACCATACCACTATTGGCATAAGGGTTATCTCTTTTACTAGGGCTCCATCCATTCACCACAATTTCTCCAGTGGCAGTGGCAGCGGGTGCAATAATACCACCTGGACACATACAAAAACTAAATACCCCTCTTTCACTTACTTGTTCCACCAAACTATAAGAGGCTGGAGGCAGGCTAGGGTCCCGCGTTAAACAATGGTATTGAATAGAATCAATAATAGCTTGAGGATGTTCTACTCTTACGCCTAAAGCAAAAGGCTTGGCTTCAATGCTAATATTTTTTTCAAATAATAAAGTAAATATATCTCGTGCAGAATGGCCGGTAGCTAAAATATACGCAGCCGCTTTCATTCGATCCCCATCGGCTGTGATAATTTCTTGAATTTTATCATTTTCAATAACAAAGTCCACTAATTTTTTTTCAAACAAAACTTTACCGCCACTTGCTTCTATTTGCTCACGCATGGCAGTAATAATATGGGGTAGTTTATTCGTACCAATATGCGGATGCGCTTCGTATAAAATATTTTCATCGGCACCGAACTGGTAAAACAGCCTTAATATTTTATCAATGCTTCCTCTTTTATTACTTCTAGTGTATAATTTACCATCGCTATAAGTGCCTGCACCTCCTTCACCAAAACAATAATTACTCTCGGGGTTGACAATGCCTTCTTTATTTAAGCTCGCTAAATCTCTTCTTCTTGCTCGAACATCTTTACCTCTCTCTATTATAATAGGCCTTAATCCTAGTTGAATACATTCAAGGGCTGCAAATAATCCGGCCGGTCCAGCACCAATAATAATAACCTCTTTGGCATGGGAAGGAAGAGTGGGGAATATAAGGGGCTCGATAAAGCGCTGAGAAATTGGTTCCTTTATGAAAGTAATTAGGGTGAGGTTTACCCATATTTGCTGCCTACTTCTGGCATCCACCGATTTTTTAAGAATTTGATAGCCTGTAATGGAGCTTTCAGCCTCGCCAGTAATTTGAGAAATGGCCTTTACAATGCTGGGGCCATGGGCTGCTTCCGAAGGGCTAAGACGAACTTGTATTTTGGTTTGCATGGGTTAGGTTTTTATCCTAAAAAAATGCTCAATAAATTATAGTAGCATAAGCGCTTACTTAGTCTACTATAATGGTATAATAATGCTATTAGAAAGGCAAATCGTCGCCAGACTCGTTGGTGGGTATATCAAAGTAAGTAGCGCTTTCTGTAGGGGCTGTACTGCCTCCTAAAGCCACTGCTTCCATACGCCAAGCGTCTAAATTGGTAATATAGTTGTCCTTACCTTCCTTATTCCACTTAGACCCCTTTATATTAAAGAGTACTTTTACGGTGTCTCCTAGGTTAAAGCGGTCAGGCATAGTGGTACGGTCCTGAACACATTGAAATTTAACATAATTTGTTATTGTTTTACCGTTGATATCATCGGTTTTTTCAACAACAAATTCCCTTGTTTTAAAGGTCTCTTTTCTCTGAATGATTTCGTATTTAGCAATTAATTTGCCGGTTAATTCGTAGCTCATAGTTATGATTATATAGGTAAAGGTAGTATTTAAAGGCCAAATCTAAATACTTGCCCTGTAATGCAAATAACTATTAGTTTTTTAAGAAAAATAAATAATTAAAAATAAGTGGATAACTATCAATATTTAAGAAAAAGGCTATATCTTGAACGCCTGATTAGGGGGTAAGAAACATGGGGTTTGTAGGGTTTTGGGGACATGTAAAAAAAACCAAATAAAAAAGTTTTTTTTTCAACAATAAGTCGTCATATTCGCATTCCGGTTTACAATTCCTTAATCCAGGGTTGAAGATCAAAACGTACCTTTTTTTAATTATACAAAGAGCAAGAAGTAAGATGGCTAAGAGCGCAGATTTAATTTGGAGTAACTGCTTAAAGATTATTAAGGATATTGTCGAATGGCAGCATTTCAAAACATGGTTCGAGCCAATTCAACCGGTTGATTTAAAAGACAACGTTTTACTGATTCAAGTTCCCAGCCAATTTTTTTACGAGTATATCGAGGAGCACTATGTTAACTTATTAGCTAAGACTTTAAAACGTGAGCTTGGCAAAGAAGCTAGACTAGAGTATCGTATCATGGTTGATAGCGGAAACAACAAGAAAGGTTCAATGGATGTTCCGGCTAGCGGCATGAAAACTTACAATAACAACGAGATGAACTTCCCGTTGGTGATTGACAACCCCGTGAAAAATCCGTTTGTGATTCCTGGGTTGAAGAAAATGCAAATTGATCCTCAATTAAACCATAATTATACATTTGAATCCTTTATTGAAGGGGATTGCAATAGGGTA
>CAIJZF010000125.1 GCA_903825095.1 uncultured Bacteroidota bacterium
GCATAGAGGGTAAGGTATTGAATGCCAATTTCAGTAGCCGCTTCTACGACTTTTCTAACGCTTATAACTCCTTGATAATGACCAAATAAGCGGTCCTGGCCTTGTTCTTGCGCCCATCTGCCATTCCCATCCATAATAATGGCAATATGTTTAGGCAGTTTGCTAAGATCCAGGTTTTCCATGTTGCAAAATTATGAAAATAACTAGGTTATTTGCGTTTAAAGAAGCCAAATAAAGACTTTTTAGGCCCTTTATTACTTGATTTGCTTTGTTTTGAAAATAGATTATCTCTTTTGGCTTTAGGTTTTGGATCGGGACCATATATGCTCAAGAAATTATAGGATAAACCTAATTTGGCAGTAAAAAATTGATCCTTCCCAGAAGTACTGGCTTGGTAGTTCGTGCCTGCTTTAAAATAACTGTCTTTATCTCCGAAGTGATCCATCTGATCAGAACTCGTAAAACGATAAGTAAATTCTCCAAATAAATTAAAGGAGCCTAGTAGATTATACTTGAAACCAATATTTAAAGGCATAGTAATAATGTTAGGCGCTTTTGTGGATTGCCCTGCTATTTTATAATTACTAGAATCTTTTAAAGGAGATAAATAGCCTACCCCAAAACCTAGATAAGGACTGAAACGATATTTTTGATTCCCATTAATAAATTTTAAAAAATAAAGTTCCGTCATCAAGCTAATATCTTGATAGGTAGTTCTGAAATATAAATTTCTTCCATGCACATAGGAATTCATCGTATTAGCCGTCAAAGAATCAAAAGCACCTAAAGGAACTATTTCATAATTTAATCTTATGCCTACATAGTCATTTAATTGTCTTTTATAAAAGCCACCAAAATTTAAAGTAAGGAATTGCAAGTTAGGTGCCAAGTCACCATTATAGGAAGCTTGGCCTGCAAATACACCAAACTCTCCTTTATTTTCTACTAATTGTAAATACTGCGCACGCAAAGCGGTAGTGAAAAATAAAAGAAAAAATAATAAAATAAATTGCTTACGCATGGGCTAATTTCTTTTATCCAAGCCCCAGGTGAGCTTTGTTCGTAAGGTCGTCAAATAGCTATTCTCATTGAGTCTTATGAAATTAACAGAAAAGGATTCTTTCTTAATAGCCAGTTGGATATTTTTAGGTACAATTTCTTTTCTAGCATCTAAGGCACAAATCAATTCTTCGGTTCTGCCTTCAATTTCAAATGAAATCACAGAACTATCAGGCACTATAATAGAGCGCACATTTAAATTATGTGGAGCCACCGGTGTGATTACAAAACTTGCAGAATCGGGAAATAAAATAGGACCATTACAACTCATATTATAACCGGTAGAACCTGTAGGTGTAGAAACAATTAATCCATCTGCCCAATAAGAATTTAAAAATTCACCATTTAAATAAGTATGAATTTTTATCATAGGCGAAGTATCTCTTTTATGAATCGCAAATTCATTTAAGGCATAAGGAGCAGTTCCAAAAATAATAGGGTCGGCGTCTAAATGTAATAATGTTCTTTTTTCAATCACATAAGTTCGGTTCACCAAGGCCTCTACCATAATGCTTAATTCATCTTTGGAAATGGTGGCTAAAAAACCAAGTCTTCCATAATTAATGCCTAAAATAGGAATTTGGCTATCACCCACAATAGTGACTGCATCAAGTACAGTGCCATCGCCCCCTAAACTTATTAAACAATCGATACTGTCATGTATGGCAGAAAAAGAATTAAAAGCAATGAGTGGTTCTTTGCCCGCACTTGCTTGTAAATTAAATTTTTCTAGTAATTCTTCGTAGACATATATCGTAACCGCATACTTATCCAAGGCAAGTAGTAATGCTTGCAATGATTGCTGCTGATCGATGTCAACCCCTCTACTATAAATAGCTACTTTCATCCAAAAAATTTAAAAATTAAAACCCGTACGCAAATATAACCCTTTGTCCCCAAGCTGATTCAAGCTGTAATCAATTTTTAATACAAAATCATAAACGCCCACTATGTCTAAGCCTATCCCTGCTGTTCTAAGTAGGGTATTGTTTAGCCGATTTCCATTAACAGGCTTTTCGCTATAAACATAGCCCAGATGTGTGAAGGCCTTTAACCAAAATTGATATTTAATAATAGGAATGCGCTTAGGGGTAAGTTTATTAACCACGCTATAAGATCCCAATGAATGATGAAAAGAAGCTTTTAAAATACTCGCTGCATTACCATCCACCACATAATAATCCAACCCATTCATTTGTAAATTACCATAGCCTAGTAATTTATTATCGGTATAGTTTTGATTGGATAAAAACTTAATAATTGAATTAGATTCTAAAAAAACAAAATTCGATCTAGAGAAAGGTCTTACAATCACTTTTCTAAATTGAACGGAACTTAAATTACTATTTTTTGAAAAGCGTTGATACAAAATGAAATCGGTAGACTGGCCCTTGGTAGGATAAGCATTGTAATCGAAACGAATACTAGCAAATGATAAAGCGGCGTCTATATAAGAAAATGTTTTCTGATGACTAGGTAAATAATTAGATTGGTAAAGCAAAGCAGAATCACTTATTTCGTTTCTACCCATGCCCAGTTGAAGACTATGTCTTTCAAATAAATTAGGACGGTACAATAAACTTGCATTGGCCCTATACCCCTGTTGAATTATATCTTGGGTTTTATAAAAAACTTGTTTATCTAATTTGGTTGTAATATTAATTTCCTTTTGAGTAGCATTTTGCCAACCAAAGGCTAAACCATAACGTAATTTTTTATCAATAAAAGGAATTTGATACCTAAAATTAGCTTGATGTGTATAGCCTGTAACAAAGGCTGCATTCAATTTATCATTATTACCCGTTACATTGGACTGCCTTAAATTTAGGCCATAGTTAACCCTGTCAAGGCTTCTATTTTGATCATTCCACCACTGGTTAAAATTACGATCCACCCATTTGAAGTAAGGAATAGGAAATAAATACCATCTTTCACGGACTTGTATTTTAATGACTACTTGCGAACTATCTAAATAAGATGAATGCACCGTCACTTGCTCAAACAAGGTAGTATTAAATAATTGCTGTTGAGAAATGGTATCTAAAATAGCTAAAGAGTCTTTGGAGAGGATGTCGCCTTGGTGATAAGGCAACTCTCTTAAAATAATATAAGGCTTTGTTTTTTTATTGCCCTCTATTTGTATAGAGGTAATTTTTATTTGTGCCGAAACTAAGTTTGTAAAAAATAAAAAAGAAGCAATAAAAAATAATAGATACTTTATTTTATTACACATCTAAATAATTCATTAAATGATGGTAATGACTTTCAATATCATTGTGCAGAGGTGACTTGCCAAAATAATGCAGCACTTGATAATCATAGCGCTCAAAAGTAGAGATAATAGCAGAAGCCTCTTCTTGATTAATTTTAATGGTGATAATCATAGCACCATTTGCGGGCTCAAAAAAACTATTCAATTGTAAAATTTGAGCATTATTGGTTTCTACCAAGCGACTCATTTCAGCTAAGGAGTATTGATAAGGGGAAATTGAAAGCACTATAATGGCTCCATTTTGTTCTGCTCCTATAAAACGCGCTATATTTTCATTTAATATTTTCTGTGTAATTACCCCTACGCATTCTTGTTGCTCATTTAAAACAGGCAGTAAGGAAAGTTCATGTTTTGAAAATAATTCTAATGCTTTCGTAAAATGTGCTGCACCGTTTACGCTAGTACGAATCAAACCTTCTGCAATCGAGGCCATGGTTTGATCTAAAGCAATATCTAATACCGACTCCTTTGTCACTAAACCAATAAAATATTCGTCTTTTAAAAGAGGTAAATGCTGTACTTCATAGTCTTCCATACACTGCAATACAAAGGAAGCGGTGTCTTCCAAGCGAAGCATGGGGAACCCTTTTACAGCCATTTCATTTGCAATCATAAGATGATTATTTAGGTAAAGAACCAAGGAATTTTTCTAAGATGGTATTAAATTCAGCAGGCACTTCCATCATAGGGGCATGTCCACATTTATCAATAAAATGCAATTCACTATTCGGAATTAATTTTTTAAATTCTTCTGCTACAAAGGGAGGTGTTACAATATCATTGTTTCCCCAAATTAATAAAGTAGGTTGCTGAATTTGATTTAATTCTTCCCCTAAATTATGACGAATCGCACTCTTGGCTAAAGCAATAATTTTTATAACTTTTATTCTATTTCTAGTAATTTCAAAAACTTCATCCACTAATGCTGGAGTGGCCACTGCAGGGTCATAAAAAGTTTGTGCCGTTTTGTTTTTGATATATTCATAGTCTCCTCTTTTAGGATAACTATCGCCCATTGCATTTTCAAACAAACCACTACTACCAGTTAAAGTAAGTGACTTCACTTTTTCAGGATGTTGTAAAATATAGACCAAGGCCACATGGCCGCCTAAAGAATTACCCAACAAATGAATATTGGTATAATTTTTATGTTCAATAAAGGCAGCAATATGTTTTTCTAAACCAGCTACACTGGTATGTAAAATATCTAAATCAAATAAAGGCAGTATGGGCACCACTACTTTATGAGTATGTCTAAATTTTTCGATCAGGTCTGAGAAATTACTGAGTGCTCCAAAAAGTCCATGACAGAGCATTAAGGTTTCCCCTTCACCTACTTCTAGGTATTCAAAGTTCCCGTCTTTTATAATCTCGTATTCCATACTTCGTCCTTTTTTGCCTATTTATCGAATGGTTAAAGGTAGTTAATTCGTTTTAAAAATGAGAATAGCTAGAGGATACTAAATCCATAGATATAGAATAAATAACAATTTGTTAACCTATTCAGCATCAATGCATTCTGCCAGTTTTGACCCTTATTTAAAAGGGTTAGAAAAGGTAGTAATAGTGCTTTTAATGGAGGGAATCCAAATAGAGGCTTTTTCCATGCAATAAGGCCACCATTTTTGTAAATAAGTATAGGTGTAAGTCTCTTTCATTTCAACAGTTTGAATCACCCCTAAAACTTGTAAAAAATAAATAACCGCACTTAAGATAGTGAAGTAAATAAAACCATATAAAACAATGCCTAATAATTTATTTAACCAACCTAATAATAACCATTCAGCAGTTTGTTGTAATACCCCTGAAATAAATTTTAATATAATGAGTACTAAAACTAAAATAACTAAAAATGAAATGAAGGGCAACCAGTGTGAAGCAATTTGAGTATGTTCCTTTAAGAACTTAGCTACCCAACCTGCAAATTGAAAAGCAAGAATTAAGCCAATCATGAATGAGAAAAAAGAAATGACTGCTTTAATAAAGCCATTTCTATAGCCTTGCAAAATGGCAATAATAAAAATAGTACCTGTGAGAATATCTAACCACATAGTATTAGGCACTTAATAAAGTTTTGGCAATAGCAGAAATAACTTTTCCATCTGCTTGACCTGCTAATTGTTTAGTAGCCATGCCTATAATCTTACCTAAGTCCCCAGGACCAGCAGCCCCAACTTGTGTGATAATGGCTTGCACAGCGGCTTTCACATCCTCCTCACTCATTTGTGCAGGTAAAAACTTTTCTATCACAGCAATTTCTTCCGATTCTTTAGTGGCCAGGTCTGCTCTATTTTGTTGTTCAAATATGGCTAAAGAATCCTTGCGTTGTTTCACTAATTTCTGCAATAACTTTAATTCTGTTTCTGCAGATATAGCACCATTGGCACCGGGTTCTGTTTTTGCTTTTATGATTTCTGCTTTAATGGCTCTTAATCCTCTTAACAAAGCTTCATCTTTGTTTTTCATTGCGTCTTTCATTAAAGACATCACATCGTTTTCTAAAGACATAATATTATTGATTTAGTATTGTTAGTTTAGTTAAATTTCTATTCGTGGGATTACTTTCGTGAATTTACTTTCGTTTACTTTATTATTTTCTTTTATTTATTATTTTCTGAAAGTTGACTAGCCCTGAATTTAGTATAAAATGTTTTTGCGAATTCTTTAAATTCATTTGATAAGGCTTCGTCCTGTGTGGCTCTTAAATAAGCATCACTCATGCCCATTAAATTCTGGTAAAAGAAATCGGCCATTTCATCCACCATCATGTCCTTGGTCCAAAGGTCTATGCGTAAAGCGGTTTTATCCGTAGGATCCCAAAATGTAAGCATCATAGCGCGTGCTTCCTGTGCTTCCGTAGCCGTGCTATCGGATGCTGACCATTTAATATTTTGAGGAATTTTTTGATCGTCTAAACCAATTTCAACCTGAATACTTGACTGATGCATATTAAAATTTTGAAACACAAAAATACAAATTAATTAAATAAGAACCTTACGAACTCTTCAGCGTTAGTGGTATTTGAACCAGCCCCGCCTTCTTCTTTTCTGCATATAAATCGCTTAACCACTGCTTACCCATTCTTGCCCTTGCCTGCCTATATACTTCATCCTTATAATATAATTTGAAATGATTAGAGAGTCCTCCTTTTTCTTCAAAACTAAACTGCTCGCCCGCTTTCAGCCAAGCGTCAGGAAGAAGATTGTTTTGATTTTCGGCATTATTAAAAACTAAGGGTATGTCATACTCAATGGCCATTTCTATTAAGCCTGTTTTATCAAAATTTATGGTATTAAATAAAAGCATGTAGCTAGCCGCTATCCATGCGGGCACAAGATCAGATAATGACTTAATGAAAATAGAATCTTTAAACTTATAGCCCGATAATAAAGTCTGGGCCTGCATGAGCTCTTTATCATTATCGAAAATGAAAACCAGTGCCATATTGGTTTGTTGCCATTTTTTAAAAACAGAAAATTCTTTCAGCATATCTACAAAGCTGTTCAAGGGTTGAAAGGCTAAAAAATAATTAGCTCCTTCTGTTAAATTATTTTTAGCATCTGCTAAAGCCACCCATTCATAAATAGGTAAACGCGAAATAGGCAGGTAGGCTTCTTGAATTTTAGTGGAGTAGCCTTGATATATATTTTTTAAATAAAAATCGGCCCACTCATTAATAGCATAAGTAGCTACAGATTTTTTTAAATAGTTTTTAAAAGTTTTTGAGATGGACCATTTATTGATCATGGAAAGGTCTCTGCTAAAACTTGGATGCGATAAGGGAATAAAATAATGCGGGAAGGGATCACTTCCTTTCAAATCTGCACCAAAATGAATGATGCTTGCATTGGTTACTTCTTTGATTAATTTTTCTGCAGCTATTTCTTTGATAATGGTCACTGCATCACTATTTTGCTCCAAAAGAACCAAGGACTCGGGTAAATGATCTCCTACAATATAAAAATGAATATGTGCTGAGCTTAATCCTAGTTCAATGATATCCAATACCTTCTGACAAAGCAGGGGCCTTGGAATAACAAATTTGGAACTAGTTAATATAAATAAGCGCATACGCAAAAATACTGCATACTTAACAATTTATCCACCAATCATTTAGGAAGCTTAGTTCCTATTAATAGTCCCCTAACTTTGTTCTATGGCAAAACACTTGCATCAACTTGACTTATTTGGAATAGATATGGAGCAACCAGTGCATATTAAAGCGCCGGCTGAAAAAAAGAAACCTTCCGTTCCTAAACAAAGTACTGCTAAACTAGAACAAGTATCAAGTGTAGAGGAAGAAACGCTGCCTACTGTATCTAGAACACCGATGGCCCTTACGCATCATCATGCAATAAGCAAAAGAGGTAGAAAATCATTTGCTTCGATGGACGCCGATATTCATACTTTAAATATTCCAGCCTCCGAGGAATTGGTTAAAAAATTATACTACCCTATTGGCGAAGTAGCTACTTGGTTTAATGTCAATACTTCTTTAATTAGGTATTGGGAAAAAGAATTCAAACAATTACAACCTAGAAAAACAAGAAAGGGAGATAGATTATTTAGAGCACAGGATATTGAATTTTTACGTCAGTTGTATTTTTTACTACGAGAGAAAAAATATTCTATTGAAGGCGCTAAAACTTATTTAAAGAATAATAAAGAAAAAGCCGAAAAAGATATTGCTGTTTTAAATAGTCTTAAAAATATAAAGCAGTTCTTGGTATCGTTGAAGGAGTCCCTATAAAGCTTGCGCTGAATACTACTGATCTCGGTTTATACAGTAGTTGCGAAATGAATACTATTATCATTCGCATATTGAATAGCCATTACATTTATTTTTTCTTTCAAGACTATAAATTCATTGAATTCCAAGTCCATACTTACTAAGCAC
>CAIJZF010000126.1 GCA_903825095.1 uncultured Bacteroidota bacterium
AGGTGTAAGTAAGCGTGCAGCATTTGTAGTAGACAAAGACGGTATTATTCAATACGAAGAAATTTGTGCTACACCTGGTGACTTACCTAATTTTGAAGCCATTCAAACTACTTTGAATAAATTGAACTGAAATGTTGCTTCTTGCTAATTGTTAGGGCTTTATAAAATATAATCCTTAACATTTATGACCTCTTATGATTTTAAAAAAGGGTCCCGAATTATCGGGACCCTTTTTGGTTCGTGTTAATTTTATACAATATAAAATTATCGATCGCAAACTTCTACAATCAAAAACTTTAAATAGTGTGTATTTTCCATACCCCATATAATAGGATGGTCGCTAGACTGTGACTGATAAGTTACTTGACGAATTCTTTTCTTGGCATCCCAGGCCGCCATTTGAATGGTCTCTAAAAATAATTCAGGGCTCACCAGGTTGGTGCAACTTGATGTTACCAAAAAGCCACCATTACGAAGCATTTGCATGCCTCTTAAATTAATTTCTTTATAACCCGTAACAGCCTTATCTATATTATTTCTACTTTTTGTGAATGCCGGAGGGTCTAACATCACCACATCATATTTTCTACCTTCTTTACCCCATTTTTTTAATACATCAAATGCATTCATGGCTTCAAATTTTACTATATGATCTAGTTTATTTAAAGCAGCATTTTTATTGGCCTGTGCAACGGCGCTTTCTGAAATGTCAATACCTAATACCGACTTTGCTCCATAATGAGCAGCATGAATTTCAAAAGTACCCGTATAGGTAAAGGCCCCTAATACATCGGCTCCTTTTACAATATCTTTTATGGCTCTTCTATTATCTTGTTGGTCTAAAAAATAGCCCGTCTTCTGTCCTGTATCAATATTTACATAAAATTGTAAATCGTTTTCCTTAATAATAATTTCAGTAGGGAAGGGCTCTGTTAAAAAATCTTTTACTTGTGTGAGTCCTTCTAATTCTCTAACTGGCACATCATTTCTTTCATAAATTCCTTTGGGTGAAAATATTTTTTGTAGTGCATCTACAATGGCGGGTTTCCAAATATCAATACCTAAGGATAAAGTTTGCAAAACAAAATAGTCATTGAATTTATCAATAATTAAAGCAGGTAATCCATCGGCCTCTCCAAATACTAATCGGCAGTTCTCTACATAACCCAATTGTTGTCTATAGGCCCAGGCTGTTTTAATTTTCTCATAGAAAAATGGAGCATCAATTTCTTCTCTTTTTCGGGTAAGTAATCGAATAATAATCTGAGAATTGGGATTGATATAACCCCTGCCTGCTAATTGGCCATCAAAGAAGTAAACTTCCACTATATCTCCGGGTTCTATGGGCCCTGCAATACGGTCAACTTCATTGTTGTAAATCCAGGGGTGGCCTAGTGCAATTCTGGGGTTAATTTTCTTGTTTAAATACACCTTTGTCATGGCACAAATATAGCGCCCAAATGAGTGACAACTTGTGCCTATTTTAGGTCTATTTCTGTCAATTTTGCTCTATTTCTTGATTTGGCAATATTTTTGGGAGATATTTGTAACAATATGAAAACTATGGAAGATAAAGAAATGGAGAACACGGATCAAGCCATTCCTGCTCAAAATGAGGCTGAAAACAGCCCAGAAAATGCTAATGAAGTCGAAGAGGCACCTCTAAGTGAATTAGACCAATTAAAGGCGGATTTAGCCGACCAAAAGGATAAATACCTACGTTTAATGGCAGAATTTGAGAACTTTAGAAGAAGGACTGCTAAGGAAAGATTGGACTTAATTCAAACAGCTGGAAAAGATGTGATTGTTTCCATGTTAGAAGTAATGGACGATTGTGATAGAGCAGAAAAGCAATTGAATAGCACAGACGATATTTCCCTACAAAAAGAAGGCATCCAATTAGTGTTTAATAAAGTGAGATCTACTTTACAATCTAAAGGAGTTACGCCAATGGAAAGTTTGCACAAAGATTTTAATGTGGAGTTACATGAAGCCATTACAGAAATACCTGTTACCGATAACAAACAAAAAGGTAAAGTAGTGGATGAAATTACAAAAGGTTATTTCTTAAACGATAAAATTATCCGCTTCGCAAAAGTAGTGGTAGGCAAATAAAAATCGACTATGTCAAAAAGAGATTATTACGAAGTATTAGGTGTCACTAAATCTGCGTCAACGGATGAAATTAAAAAAGCATACCGTAAGGTAGCTATGCAATTTCACCCAGATAGAAATCCGGGTGATAAAGCAGCGGAAGAAAAATTTAAAGAAGCGGCTTCTGCTTACGAAGTATTGAGTGATGCGGATAAGAAAGCAAAATATGATCGATTTGGACATGCAGCATTTAGTCCAGGTGCTGGTGGCGGTGGAGGATTTAGCGGAGGTGGAATGGACATGAATGATATATTTAGTCAATTTGGAGATGTATTCGGAGAAGATATGTTTGGTGGATTTTTTGGTGGAGGAGGAAGTCGTTCAAGGTCTTCAAGATCAAGAGGACAAAGAGGAAGCAACTTAAGAATTAAACTTAAGATGAACTTTGAAGAAATTGCAAATGGTGCGAATAAACAAGTAAAAGTAAAAAAACATGTTTTATGTACTACTTGCGGAGGCAATGGTGCAAAAGATAAAAATAGTGTTCAAACTTGTGGTACTTGTAATGGTGCTGGTCAAGTAAAAAGAGTTACCAATACTTTTTTAGGACAAATGCAAACAGTAAATACTTGTCCTACATGTAACGGAGAAGGTAATACAGTGACTGCTAAATGTGCTCCTTGTAAAGGAGAAGGTCGTGTATATGGAGAAGAAACTATTTCAATAGATATTCCAGGGGGTGTGCAAGATGGAATGCAATTAAGTATGTCGGGAAAAGGGAATGCAGGAGAAAGAGGGGGAAGTTCCGGCGATTTAATTATCATGATTGAAGAAGAAGCACATGAGAGTTTACATAGAGATGGTTTAAATGTTTCATTTGATTTATACATTACCATACCAGACGCTGTATTTGGAACAAGTGTGGAAGTGCCTACTATTGATGCAAGAGCCAAAATTAAAATTCCACCAGGCACACAAAGCGGAAAAGTATTCAGATTAAAAGGCAAGGGTTTTCCAGAAGTTCAAGGATACGCGAAAGGAGACCAACTCATTAATGTGCATGTTTGGACACCACAACAAGTTAGTGCGGAGGAAAAGGCTATTTTAGAGAAGATGCAACAAAGCCCTAATTTCCAGCCAAAGCCAATTAAATAATTTATTTTAATTGGTAGATATCTTTCGAGTTTCTACCAAGCCCATCATAGTCAAGGCCATAGCCTACTACAAATTTATTGGGTATTTCAAAACAACTGTAGTCTACTTGTACAGGAAATTGTAAAGCCTCTTTTTTATTTAATAAGACAGCTACTTTAACAGAGGCCGGGCTACTTGAAATTAATTGAGGTAAATAGTGGTGCAAGGTTTTTCCTGTATCAATAATATCTTCTAAAATAATAATGTCTCTTCCACTTACATTGGCTTCAAGACCAATGGCTGTAATTACATTGCCTGAAGAAGACATGCCTTTATAAGAGGCTAGTTTAATAAAGCAAACCTCGGCTTCAATAGTTATTTGCTTAAATAAATCGGCAGTAAATAAAAAGGAGCCATTCAGTATAGATAAAAATATAGGTCTTTTACCTGCATAGTCCTTGTTCAACTGATGCGCAAGCTCGGTAATTTTTTCTTGAATTTCTTTTTCACTTAAGTAGGGAACAAATTCTTTATCTAATACTTTAATACTATTCATACTTAATTATTTTTTTTACGCTTTAGAAAGCTAGGGGTGCTTATACTTTTTAGGGGAGCAGCACTAATTTTAGGTGCTTCATTGGTTTTAAATAAAACCAAGGTCGACCCCACTTGTAAGTTTTTATCTGTCACTCCTGTATTGTAAGCTTCTAAGTAATTTAATTGAATGCCTTCATTTTGACTAATATCATATAAAGTTTCTCCCGCTGCTACCAAATGCACTTTCTTGCTTATTTCTTTTCTTTTAGGAACTAGATATAAAATTTGGTCTTTAGCAAGCAAATCTGTTTCTTCTAAATCGTTGTAGCCGTATAGTTTGTATAAGGCTATATTATAGGTATTGGCTATATCTAAAAAGGAGCTTCCTGCTTTCGCCCAAACGGCAAGTAACTGGTTGGCCTTGAATTTTCCTTTAGGGTATTCAAATGTAGCAGCACTGTTTTGCGTTTTGGTTATTAGTTTACTTGTATCTATAATACTTGCTTCTTTAAGAGGTATCTCTTTATTATTCTTGGTAGTATCTGTTGCAAGTACAGTATTTATTTTAACTGCACTGTCTTTTACTTGCTCAACGGCTATGCTGCCAATGCCATTCATAGCTTTAGGTGCAGTAATTTTTATAGTATCTGAGTTGCTTATGCCTTTTACACTGGAAAGCTGTATGGTGTCTATAAGAATATCTTCTACTTTTTTAACAGAATCGATTTTAATAGTATTAATTTTTATAGAATCAATCTTAATTGAATCGGCTTGTACAATAGGGGCCATTGGCTTACTAACTTCTATTTTTTTACTTGTATCTAGTTTTTGAGTAGGGGTATCGTCATCATCGTAAAAAGCAAGTTCTGGAAAATTAAATTGAGAAAGTTCAAAGTCATTAATGACTTTAAGTAGTTTTTTAGGATAATCTGAAGCTGTAGCGTAGCCTGCTTTTTTAAGTCCATAAGCCCAGGCAGAGTCGTCTACTGGGTCGAGTTCAAATAAAGGGGCGTAATTAGGCCTGGCTTTTAAAAAATTAGAATGGTCAATAAAAGAAGCATTTGAATTGGGGTAGACCCTAAAACATTCTTGCTTAGCATCATCGTCTTGATAAGTGGTTTCGCCTTTCCAGTCAGTTTTACATTTAATACCAAAATGATTTTTATAGTTCAATGCTAAATTGCTTTCACCGCTATTGGATTCGATTACGCCCTGCGCTAAAGTGATAGAGGCGGGTATGCCTGTTCGTTTCATTTCGCTAATGGCAATATCTTTATACTGGTCAATATATATTAAGGTAGCGGTTTTTTGCGCCTTGGTGGTTAGGGGGATTGTAAATAAGAAGAGAAAAGCAAGTTTGCTTATATTCATGCTATTATTTTTTTCTAATCAAAGTTAAGCCATCTCTTATTGTTAACATCACTTGTTCGGTTTTTTGATCTAAAAGCACATGCTCGTTAAATGCCTGAATAGCCTTAGCACTTTTGCCTTTTACGGAATCTTCCAATACTTCTCCATGAAACAGTACATTGTCAACAATTATAATGCCTTTATCGTTTAAAAGAGGTAGTACCATATTATAGTATTCAATATAACTGGTCTTGTCTGCGTCTATAAATACGAGATCCCATTTTTTATTCAGTGTTGGAATAATTTGTTTAGCATCTCCAACATGCATATGTAGTTGTTTTGCTTTTGTAGCATTATTAAAAGCGGCTTTTGCTTTTTGGGCGTCTTCTTCTCTTAATTCAATGGTATGTAATTCACCTTTATCGGAAAGCCCTTCTGCTAAACATAAGGCGCTAAAGCCTGTAAAGCTGCCAATTTCTAATATATAAGTAGGTGCAAGTATTTTGCTTATAAAGCTTAAGAAGCCGCCCTGTGTCCAACTGCTTTGTAAATGACCATGTTCATGGGAGGACAAAGTTTCCTCGTATAAACTTTTTAAATAACTAGGAGTAGCATAAGAATATGCTTCCGTATAATGGTTCGCCAATGGGTTAATAAAATCCATGCAGCAAAGTTCTAATTTTTTTCTGTATTTGGCCTTGAAATTACCCAAAGACCTATAAAGGTGATTAGACCATTGATAATGAGTAGCTCTTGGCCAATTCTAAAGCTCCCGAATAGGAAGGGTTGCGCGTAATCTAGTAACAAACATAAAATAGGGGCTAAAAAGCAAGGGATAAAGGACCACTTGTCTACTAGTTTTCTTTTAGTAAGTATACCAAAGGCGAATAAACCTAATAGGGGCCCATAGGTATAAGAAGCAATTTTTAAAAGTAAATCAATAATACTTTTATTATCAATCCATTTAAATACTAATACAATGATTAAAAATAAAAAGGCAAAACTTAAATGCACTCTTTGTCTTATTTTTTTCTTTTTAGCTTCATCCCAGTCTGCATTTCTTTGCATGCCTAATAAGTCAATACAAAAACTAGAAGTTAAAGCAGTTATGGCGCCATCGGCTGAAGGGAATAATGCAGAAATTAGTGCTAATATAAAAATAATAGCAATATAGGGAGGCATATGATAAAGTGCAATACTTGGAAATAAGTCATCACCTGTAGCGGTAATATTATTTTGTGCTGCGTATAAATTTAATAAACCCCCTAAGAATAAAAACAAACTAATCACCAGTAACATTGTAAAACCAATAGTGACCATATTCTTCTGCGCATCCTTTAAAGTTTTAACTGAAATATTTTTTTGCATCATTTCCTGATCAAGACCAGTCATGGTTAGTGTAATAAAGGCCCCTCCAATAATTTGTTTTAAGAAAAAGGATTTACTATTTACATCTGTATTAAAAACAGTTGCAATACCTTTTACTTGCATAGCCCCTAATGCATCTGTTACAGATAAATGCAAATTGCTTAAAATATAAATACTACAAATAATAAGTCCCATTAACATACCAGAAGTTTGTAAGGTATCGGTCCAAACAATGGTTTTTACACCACCTTCATACGTGTAGAGTAATATCATTATTAATATTACCAAGGTAGTGGCCCAAAATGGAACGCCCAAGCTATCTAAAATAAATACTTGTAAAATTTTAACTACTAAATAAAGTCTTGCAGTAGCGCCTAAGGTTCTAGATAAAACAAAAAAGGAAGCCCCCGTTTTGTAAGCATTAAAACCCAGTCTTTGTTCTAAATAATGATAAATAGAAGTAAGGTTCAGCTTATAATAAATGGGTAATAAGACATAGGCAATAGTAAGGTAGCCTATCAAGTAACCAAGGGTAATTTGTAAGTAATGGAAGGCATCTTTTCCAACTGCACCAGGCACACTCACAAAAGTTACGCCACTTAAAGAAGTACCAATCATACCAAAGGCGACGAGCATCCAATTGCTATTTTTATTACCAATAAAAAAAGACATGTTATTACTATTCTTTCCAGCAATCTTAGCCACCCCAAGTAAGATCCCAAAGTAGATGATTACAAAGATAAAAAGTAAAGTAGCGCTCATAGAGTTAGGTTGAGTCGGCAAAGTAATAAGAATCTTTGAAATAATTAACTAAATTGCTTCTATATTCAAGTTAAAATTTGTTTTTATGAAAATCAAGGCCCTCACTGTTTTCTGTGGTTCAAAATCGGGCAATAATCCTAGTTTTTTATCAGCGGCGGCAGCCTTAGGTAATTTATTGGCCCAAGAAAATATAGAATTAGTGTATGGAGGAGGGAATAAAGGTTTAATGGGGGCAGTTGCCAATGGATGTCTTGACCAAGGAGGAAAAGTTATTGGCATTATGCCCAAGTTATTATTAGAATGGGAGGCACAGCATACAGGACTCACTGAATTGATTATTACAGAGAATATGCATGATCGTAAAAAAATACTCTATGAAAAAGGAGATGCAGGTTTAGTGCTTCCTGGTGGAATGGGAACCTTAGATGAGTTATTTGAAATGCTTACCTGGAATAATTTGAAAATACATAATAAGAAAGTTTTTATTTTAAATATTGAAGGCTACTACGATGCGCTTATTCAACTCTTAGAAAATATGGATACAAATGGTTTTATGTATGATAATTGGAAAGATAGAATAATAGTTTGTCCTTCTGTTGAAGCACTTAAACCTCTACTGACTTAATCTAAGTCTCTTTTATTTTAACTAGCTAATCTATTAATCTGCTTTTTTCTTTTTCCTAAAAATAGGAAAACCCGCGCCTGCTCTAATGATGGGTTGCGCTCTTGCTTGACCAATTTTGTAGGGAGATTGGTCTGCGTTTAATAAGTCTATCATTACAGAAAAGTAAGACATGCCATTTGCATTATGTGTGCCATACCCAATGCCGCCTAATATACTAGTGGCTCCATAACTAGTGCTAGCACTTACGCCACCGTTATAGTCACTACTATAATTCTTGGAAGAGGTCCAGGTTCTATTGTATTCTGGTTGTATTTGAATAAAGAATTGTTCTATAGGCCAAACCCTTGCAAATACACCCGCGCCTAATTGAAAGTTTTTAATTTTTTCATTAGAACCAAGCGATATACTAAAAGAAGAATAGTAAATATTGGCAATAACACCTGCGTCAATATATTTATTATAGCTTTTTAAAAGTTCAGGGTTAAGGCCTAATTGAAAAGAGTTGCTTCCACCACCTAGTAGTAAACCTCCCCCAAATAGTATGGGCTTTTCTTCTTCCAATACTTTTTGGGTTTGAATAATATTTTGAGCTTGGGCTAAATGACTTATTAAAATAAAGCTTAGAATAAGTAGGGTAGTGTATATTTTTTTAGATCTTTTCATAAAGGGCGTAAACATTTAAAGAGCAGTGCGCATCTTATTTTTTCAGATCAAAAATTTTACCAGCGTTTAAAATATTATTAGGATCAAATACTTTTTTAATGCCTCTCATTAATTCCATAGTTACATTGTCAAACATGACTGGCATAAATGATTTTTGAATAAGACCAATGCCATGTTCTCCACTAATAGTACCTCCTAGAGATTTCACTAATTCAAATATTTTAATAAGAATACCTTGAATTTCTTCATTCTCATAGCTCTTTTTGTACTTAGGGTGGTTAATTCTAATATGTAAATTACCATCTCCTGCATGGCCATAAGAAACTACTTTAAATCCATTTTCAAGGGCTAATGCTTTTACCCCTTTTATTAATTTAGGTAATTCAGCTCTGGGCACCACAGTATCTTCTTCAATGGTATAACCTGCTGCAACCGATGCCTCATTAGCCTTTCTGCGTATTTTCCAAAGTTCATTTTTTTGTTGGGCATCATCGGCAAAATACAATTCACCTACTTCATAATTTGCTAATACTTCTGCAATGGCTTCCATCTCCTTCATTAACACATCCATATCATTGCCATCTACTTCTATAATTAAATGTGCGGCTAAATCTTCTGTAATAGTAATCGCAGTGCTCTCACACATTTTACTTGCTAATTTAATAGACTCAATTTCCATGAGCTCCATGGCACTGGGTGTAATCCCCGCTCTAAATATAGCGCTCACTGCTTCACTCGCTTTTTCTAAACTATTAAATGGTGCTAGCATTAATACATCAAATTTTGGATGCGGTATTAATCTCAAAACAATTTTCGTCACAATACCCAAAGTGCCCTCGCTACCAACTATAAGTTGCGTTAAATTATAACCAGTTGCATTTTTTAAAACATTTGAACCTGTCCATATAATTTCGCCAGTAGGTAAAACTATTTCTAAGTTTAAAACATAGTCTTTCACTACACCATATTTCACTGCCTTAGGCCCTCCAGAATTTTCAGATATATTTCCTCCAATAAAACAAGATCCTTTACTAGCAGGGTCGGGGGGATAAAACAAACCTTTTTCTTTGACTGTATTTTGTAAAACTTCTGTAATCACACCTGGCTCGGTAGTCACTTGTAAATTTCTTTCATCAAGATCTAAGATGGTATTAAATCGCTCCATAGAAATCACTAAACCGCCTAAATGAGGTAGGGCGCCACCTGTGAGTCCTGTACCTGCACCTCTTGGTGTTACTGGAATTAAATGTTGATTACAAAGAATTAATAGTTTTGAAATTTCTTCCGCAGTTCTTGGCTTCACTACTACTTGAGGAGCGTAATGCAATTTTTCAGTTTCATCACTACCGTATTTAGCAAAACTTTCTTCGTCTGTAAAAAAATAAGCTGCCCCTACAATAGATTTTATTTCTTCTAATAGGGAAGCGGTAATATTGTTCATTCCAGTAATGTAATTTAAAACAAGAATTTAAAAAAGGCCGTATAACATGCCATCTACCTTGCTAATAATTTCGCCTAAATCTTCTTCCGATTCGCCGAATTTATTTTTATCACAGTCAATAATTAAAATTGGGCCTTCTTTGTAACCATCAACCCATTTATTGTAGTACTCGTTTAATTTTTTTAAATAATCCAAACGAATATTTTCCTCGTATTCTCTTCCTCTTTTTTGAATTTGAGAAACTAAGGTAGGTACAGAGGCTTTTAAATAAATTAATAAGTCGGGAGGTTGTACCATTGTTTTAATAGTACTAAAGAATTCAAAATAATTATCAAAATCTCTTTTGCTCATCAGTCCCATCTCGTGTAAGTTGGGTGCAAAAATATTAGCATCTTCATAAATGGTTCTATCTTGAATCACCGTTTCTGTGCCTCTTTGAATTTCAAGAATTTGGTTCAAACGACCATGTAAAAAATAAATTTGAAGATTAAAACTCCAACGCGTCATATCATCATAGAAATCCATCAAGTAGGGGTTATGGTCTACATCTTCAAATTGTGGTATCCAACGATAATGCTTACTTAACATTTCAGTTAAGGTTGTTTTACCTGCCCCAATGTTTCCTGCGATTGCGACGTGTTTTGGTTTTTTAGCTTTTGCCATGTTGTGAAAATATAAAATAGTTTAGAACTATTTATCTATGTTAATAATTAATTCCTCTTGTTTAATAATCCATTCCAACAGCCTTTCTTACAATGGACAAAGTGTCTGAGGCACTTGCTCTAGCCTTGTCTGCACCCTGTCTAATGATTTTTGTAAGTAAGTCTTTGTTGTTTTGTAAATCAATGGCCTGATTACGAATAGGTTGAATAAACCTAACCATATCCTCCGCCAATTGCTTTTTCATATCACCGTATCTTATGATACAATTCCCCTCGCTGCTATTATTGAAATCATCTTCAAATTTTTGAACCGTATCATTCTCACTTACCAATTTCATTAAAGTAAATAAGTTCTCTATATAATCGGGTTTCACTGAATTCGGCGTAAGTGGGCCTTGATCGGTTTTCGCTTTTTTAATTTTGTTACGAATAGCCTCGTCTTCATCTGCTAAAAATAAAGTGGTGTTCTGATTTTCGCTTTTACTCATTTTACCGTTTCCATCAAGTCCTAATATTTTTACTAGTTCGCTATTATAATTAAAGGCATAAGGTAAAGGAAAGGTTTCTCCGTATCTGTAATTAAAACGCTCCGCAAAATTACGGGCCATTTCTAAGTTTTGTTCTTG
>CAIJZF010000127.1 GCA_903825095.1 uncultured Bacteroidota bacterium
CATCCCAATAAGGGAACATGGCTGTTAATATAATATAAGTGAAGGCAGGTATATAACTAATTTGCTGAAACATTTTAAAATTACTCAGCAAAATATTTAATCGAATAGCCTGACTTAATAAAATAGTATGAAATAATACTATTAATACTAATGGGGATAATGGTTGAATGTAGTGAAGCAAAAAATAAGACAATAAACCATCCGACTCATTGGCAATGACTAATGGCGGATGCGTCCATACATGAAAATGTAAGGCTACACTTAAGAGCAATAAAAAAATTAAGTTAAGATCGGACTTGTCTTTGAATAAAAAAACCACCAGTTACTATTTAATTTGAATTTTAGCAAAACCAATTTTACTTTTATACTGATAAGGCAAAATGGCTTCATGCGCACCCACTTGCTTTAAGCTTTTTGGCATCCACTCGTAATTTTTTTCATTCAAAATAATAGAATTCCCTTTTACCAATTGACCCTCTTTAGAAAGTGTATTCACTATTAATTGATGTACTCCTTTTTGTTTTTGATGATACACAAAACTCATGCCCGACTCATTTTCAATACTGCCATAGCCAATAAACTGGTCTACATTTTGATCGGTTTGTTTTTTGTCAATTGTTTTGACCCATTGTAAGTTTCCTTTGATATCGAATGATAATAAAGCAATATTATTGGCATTGTAAGTAACACTTGGATAACCAAATGAAGCATAAGGGTTCATCCATCTATTCCACATAAAGGCGCTAGGACCCCAGCCAAATCTAGCCCATGGATAGAAACCAAAAGGTCTGTTCCAGTAATTAAACATAAAGGGATTGTAAAAAGGACCTCCGTAAAAATAATCCCATCTTGAAAACATAGTTCTATTAGAATAAGATTCTGCAGCTTCACTAATAACAACAAAACTACCATCGGCCTGTGTACTTACTTTATCTAAGTAAAACATATCAAAAGCAGTTTTCAAATTTCTTTTGTTGGTTACTAAGCCTCTTACCGCATCGGTAAACCTATTAGAATTAGTAAGTATTTCTTTTTTTGCATTAATATCCCAAACATAAGAGTACAAGCCATCTATATTTCCTTTTTTGGTAGTCGCATAAAAAGAATTCAAAATAACTCGACCTGCTTTATTGTCAATCTTAACTCTAATATCATCTAATAGTAAACTATTATTTAAAATTGGAGACTCTAACACTTCCGCACCGCTTGCCGATAAAAACAATAAACTTACCGCAGGCGCCATGCCCGTTTGCGTCACATTTCTTAAACAAAATAAATTACCATTATTATCTAATGCAAAATCAGATAAACTAGATTTTTTATTGGTTGAATTAATACTTATTTCGGTTTCATTAATATTTTCTATTTGTTGGTTTAAAGTAATGGCTCTTACTTTAATTGAATTCGCATTCGTAGTATTAACACTAAAAATGACCATTTTTTGGCGATCTTCACTTTCTAATAAATTAAAAACTTTCACACCCGTACCTGGTTTTATTTTATCAGCCGAATCTACTATTCTTGGACTACCCACAAGTAAGCCATCATTATTTAATTCAGCCACTGCAGCATACACAGTTGCCTTTACTTGGAACTGAAAAAATACATAAACATTAGTTTCGTTCGTTATAAATTCAATGCCATTTAAATTAGTTGTTTTAATAAAAGATAAATCGTTTTGCTTCACTAGTTGCATTCTATCATTATACTGTGCAATAGTGGCAACACCCCCCACATTTTTATAAATCCAATAACGAGCGCCTACTTTTCCTAATACCTCATACTGCATATCTTCCTTATCGGATTTTTCAATACCCGCCACTTCATAAGATTGTGCAAATAAAAATTGCAAACCTAATAATAAGGACAACGAAATAGTTAAAAAAGACTTCTTCATAGTTTTGAATTTTATAGTACAAATTTAATGCAATAATTAGATTGCAAAATCGCTAAAAGCTAATATTAACGCTTGTTTAGTAAAAAGCTTAAAAAAAATCTAAAAATTAGGCCTCCTTCAAACTTACTTCCTGCCCGGATATGGCTAGGTTGTATACCTGCCCCTGCTTAATGGCAAAATTAGCAAGGCCATGACTAATCGGAAAATCAAAACAAATGGGATAAGTATATGCTGAAGTATGCTCTTTGATAATATCATAAGCAGTGGCTCCGAAGTCGGTGTAGGGATCTTTTAAATCGGTAAAACCCCCAATTACCATGCCCGCCAATTTATCAAACATACCCGCATTTTTACATTGTATCATTAAGCGGTCAATATTATAATGATACTCGCCTACATCTTCCAAAAACAAAATTTTTCCGCTTGTTTCTACCTCGTTTTTTGACCCAATTAAATGCGCTAGTATGCATAGATTTCCACCCACCAGTTCCGCTTTAGCACTACCCATATTATTCATGGAATGCGCAGGTATTGTATAACTTGTTTTCTCTCCTTCTAATACTTTTTTTAAAGATTCTATATAAGGCTCGCCCGCTTCTCCCTTCGCAAAGGCCGCCGCCATTGGACCATGTATGCTCATACAATTTTGCTTTAAAATGGCCGCATGTAAAACAGTGATATCGCTAAATCCAATGACCCATTTAGGCTGCTTATTAAAAGCCTTAAATTCAATATTATTTATTATTCTACTTGCCCCATAACCACCCCTGGCGCAGAGTACGGCCTTCACAGAAGCATCATCTAGCATAATTTGAAGGTCTTCTGCCCTTTGCTGGTCGGTACCCGAAAAACTATCCTTTTTTGCCCCAACGGTAGTTCCCAATTTTACCTTATAGCCCCATTTTTCAAGGGTTTGAATGCAAATTTGCACTTTTTCTAAGGGGATATAACCCGATGGGCATACAATGCCAATAGTGTCGCCTGGCTGAAGATGAGACGGTTGAATCATACCACAATATTAAGTACTTTTGCTGCAATGAACACGCCAAAAAGATATTTGATTACAGCAGCCCTTCCTTATGCAAATGGACTGAAGCATATTGGCCACTTGGCAGGCGCTTATTTGCCAGCCGATATTTATGTCCGCTACCTAAAAGCGCAGAAAAGAGATGTGGTATTTGTTTGCGGCAGCGATGAGCACGGAACGGCTATTCCTATTCAAGCAACGAAGGAAGGTACCACGGCTCAAGCCATCATTGATAAATACCATCCTATTATTGAGCAAAATTTCAAGGACTTAGGTATTGAGTTTGATATTTACCACCGCACTAGCGACCCCTTACACCATGAAACAGCCAGCGCTTTTTTTAAAGACCTAGAAGCTAAGGGCGATTTAGAAACTAAGACCACCGAACAATATTTTGATGAGGCCACGCAAACATTTTTAGCGGACCGTTATATAAAAGGAACTTGTCCTAATTGTAGTCACCCTGAAGCCTATGGAGACCAATGTGAAAAATGTGGCAAGAGCTTAAGTCCTGAAGAATTAATAAATCCTGTAAGTACTTTAAGTGGACAAGCCCCTATTAAAAAAGAAACTACGCATTGGTATTTACCTTTAAATAAGCATGAAGATTTTTTACGTCAATGGATTTTAAACGACCATGCAAAAGACTGGAGAGCTGCCGTAGTAGGGCAATGTAAAAGTTGGATTGAAGGTGGCTTGCAACCAAGAGCGGTGACCCGCGATTTAGACTGGGGTGTGAAAGTACCACTAGCCTCTGGCGCTGGAAAAGTTTTATACGTTTGGTTTGATGCCCCTATTGGATATATAAGTGCCACTAAACAATGGGCACTTAATAATGGTAAAGACTGGACCCCTTATTGGAATGATAAAGAAACCAAACTGGTTCACTTTATTGGTAAAGACAATATTGTTTTCCATTGTATTATTTTTCCTATCATGTTGAAATTGCATGGCAATATTTTACCAGAAAATGTACCTGCCAATGAATTCATGAATTTAGAAGGAGATAAAATGAGTACTTCTAAAGGATGGAGCATTGAAATGGATGATTTTATAAATAAGTGGATTAAAAAAGACAATGGAGGTAATGGCCTTGCCGATAGTCTTCGTTTTTATTTAACTGCTATTGCGCCCGAGTCAAAGGATAGTGAGTTTACATGGAAAGGATTTCAAGAGTCGGTGAACGGAGAGCTGGTAAGCATCTTCGCTAATTTTGTCAATAGAACCTGGGTACTAATGCATAAATTATGCAAAGGAAAAGTACCTCCTATTCATACAGAATTTTTGGATGATGAAGACCAGGCTATATTAATAAGTGTAAAAGAAAGTAA
>CAIJZF010000128.1 GCA_903825095.1 uncultured Bacteroidota bacterium
CACTTCAATGGCACCCGCACCACCACTTACTGAGAAGTCTTCGCCTAAAATTCTTTTACCTAAGGTTTTAAATTCTAGCTCATTAAAAATTTCAGCTAAAGCTGATTTATTTTTTTCTTTTAATCTAAAATCTTCCTCATGAAAACTAACCGGCACATTGGTAATAATGGTGGCCAGCTTTTTACTCATAATGGCCGATTTTTTTCCTGCACGCACTTTCTCCCCCATGGACCCGGTAATTTTATCGGCGTTATCTAGTACACCCTCTAGCGTGTCATATAATTTTAAAAGCTTAGCTGCAGTTTTTTCACCCACACCCGGAATGCCTGGAATATTATCTGAAGCGTCTCCCATTAAGCCTAACATATCAACCACTTGTTCTACTCTTGCGATATCCCACTTCTCACAAATCTTTTTCGCATCTACAATCTCTTCTTTATTACCAAATGCAGGGGGCTTCCATATATATACATTGGGTTTTACCAATAGTTGTCCATAATCTTTATCGGGTGTTACCATATACACTTCATATCCTTTATCGGCAGCCTGCCAGGCCAGAGTTCCAATAATATCATCGGCCTCATATCCATCATATTCAATAACGGGAATATTAAAACCCTCAATGATGGCTTTAATATGGGGTAATGAATCTAATAAATCTTCGGGCGCCTCTTGTCTGTTGGCTTTATAATCGGTGAAATCGGTATGTCTTTCCGTAGGAGCATGTGTATCAAAACAAACCGCAATATGCGTTGGGTTTTCTTTTCTAATAATTTCTAAAAGCGTGTTGGTAAAACCAAACTGCGCGTTGGTATTAATACCCGTTGTAGTAATTCTAGGTGTGCGAATAAGCGCATAATAAGCGCGGTAAATTAATGCTAATGCATCTAATAAAAATAGCTTTTTTGGCATGGCGCTAAGTTAACAAAAAAAACCTCCCCACCACATTTGTGATAGAGAGGTTCTTTTGATAAAAGGATAAACTGTTAATTAGTTAATCTTGTATTTATGCTTATAACGCTCGTACAATTGTTTTTGTTTATTATCCAAAGATATATCGCGTCCTTGAATAAAGGCCTTGGTCACCTGATTGCCTCTCATATCTAGGATATCGCCATCGCTAATAATTATATTGGCATCTTTTCCGGTTTCGATAGATCCCGTGATATCGTCAATGCCTAATATTTTAGCAGTATTAAGGGTGATAGCGCTTAATGCCTCTTCTTTATCTAAGCCATAAGCTGCAGCAGTACCCGCGTTGAAGCTAATATTACGCTGCTTGCTTTGATCGTTGGCATCGTTGATGGCAAATAAAACACCTGCTTTTTTTAGTTGAGCAGGTAGTTTATACATTTGATCAATATCGTCATCTTCTGTTGTAGGTAATTGGTGTTCGTTGTCTAAAATAACAGGAATATTATTATCTACTAAAATGGATGCTATTTGTAAACTTTCAGCAGCTCCTACAATGACCATATTAAATCCAAATGTTTTTCCTAAATCAATAGCCAATAACATTTGCTTTACCTCGTTGGCGCGAACATATAATTTTTGTTTGCCAGTGAATAGTCCACGAACCGCCTCAAACTTTAAATTATTTTCTGCATGATTTTTTTCTTGTAAATAAGCACGCGCTTCTGTAAAGAAGGTTTTAATAGTTTCAATTTTATCCATCGCTTCTTTCACTGGATCTGCGGCGGCCTGACGCATGAAACCACTACGACCACCTCTTCTTGGGATAAGCGTTGGCATGTTTATAAAAATTCCATTATCTAATTTGTAAGCGGCGTCTTCATAATTCCATGCGTCTAATTGAACTACGCTAGAACTACCTTCAATAAGTTCTCCCATCGGCGCCACATGTGCAAGCAGCACACCATTTGCGCGTAGTACATTAATAACTTTAGAATCGGTATTATAAGAAACAATGGTTCTAATGCTGGCGTTGTTTTCTCCAATTTCTTGAAAATCGTTGCTGCCTCGCACACCACTATTAATTTCTTTTAAACCTAGGCTTGATAATGGAACAATTAATCCAGGATAGACCTGTTTACCCGTTGCATCAATAACAGTAGCGCCTGTAGTAGACACAGATGCGCCTACGCCCGTAATTTTTCCTTTATCAAATGACACGGACGCGTCGGTTAAGACGGTTCCGTTACCGATATGCACGGTAGCATGTGTAATAACAATAGGACCTGCTTGCGGACCGACAGGATACACCGTTTCCTGAGCGCTTGCTTTTAATTGTAAAAGCGCAAGAGATACTAACAATAAGGTGGTATATTTCTTTTGCATAGTTTAATCTTTTTGAGTTTCGTAAATAGTAACCATTTCATCTGCGTGTTCATGATCGCCACAATTCAAAAGCACTTGATAGCTTGGTGTAGCGGGTCTTGTAGCACCACCTGCCTTTTTCTCGCCCAACATTTTTTGTGTTAAGCGTGTTCTTTCTGCAGCTACTTCTTTATGCATTGTTGCATCTTTTTCTCTATCAAAATAAATTGTTCCATCAACGATGGTGTATAAAGATTTCGCATAAATACTTAAAGGATTATCTGACCATAAAACAACGTCTGCATCTTTTCCGGTTTTAATGCTACCCACTTTATCTGCAACATGTAATGCTTTTGCCGGATTCAAGGTTACCATTTTAAAGGCCTCTTGTTCAGAGACACCACCGTATTTAACTACTTTAGCTGCTTCTTGATTTAATCTTCTAGCCATTTCAGCATCATCAGAATTAATACAAACATTTAAGCCTACTTTTTGCATGATGGCTGCATTATAACCAGTGGCATCTTGTACCTCTGTTTTATACATAAACCAATCAGAGAATGTAGAAGCGGTTGAACCATGCTTTTTCATTTTATCGGCCACTTTATATCCTTCTAATATATGCGTGAAGGTGTTCACTGTAAAATTATATTTATCCGCAACGCGCATCATATAAGTAATCTCAGGTTGTACATAAGAGTGACAAGTAATAAAACGCTTTTTATTTAATATTTCTACAAGTGCGTCTAGTTCAAGGTCTCTTCTAGTATTCGGATTTTCTTTCATTGCTTTTTCATAATCTACCGCTCTATCAAAAGCGTCGTTCAATACTTCTTCTACACCCATTCTTGTATCGGGGAAGCGGTTATTGTTTGTGCTGGTTGTTCTTTTTACGTTTTCACCCAAGGCGAATTTGATAAAAGGATCGGATCCTGCAAATTTTAAATCTTGGTCGTTAGCACCCCAACGAAGTTTAATTAATTGTGTTTGACCACCTACTGTGTTCGCAGAACCATGTAAAATATGTGATGAAGTAACACCACCGCTTAATTGACGGTATATATTAATGTCTTCAGGATTTAAGTTATCAGCAATACGCACTTCACTAGTAACAGACTGTGCGCCTTCATTAATTGATAAAGCAGCAATATGCGAGTGTTCATCAATAATACCAGCGCTTAAGTGTTTGCCTGTACCATCAATGACTCTTGCACCTGCTTCAGTAATATCTTTACCTATTTTAGCAATTTTACCATTCTTTAATAAGACATCGGTATTGTTTAAAACACCTTCTTTCTCGTTTGTCCAAACGGTTGCGTTTTTAATTAAGATAGTTTCTTGACTAGGTATTTTCTCATTACCAAAACCTGCAAATGGGAAAGTTACTTTTGCAAGTGGTTTTAAAGTATCCGTATTTTTCTTAGTATCGGCACTGCTTGTCATAGAACCCACTAAAGATGCGGTCCACGTGTTTTTGTTTCCCGAAGGATCGGTACCAACACCAGACCAGTTAGCACCTACAATGGCGCCCCCTAATCTTATTTGTTCTGCACCCCTTCCTTTTTTATTCGGAAAAGAAATTTTGACCAAAGATTCATTGATAGAAACTTTTGCAGTTAAAGTATCGCTGCCAATAATAGAGGCAGATAAATCTTTTTTAATTTCTAAATTATAGTCAGTATTAGTGCCTCCTACATTTAAAGTTAATTTGTATTTACCCGCATAGTTATTCCACTCGCTTGCTGCTACTTCATATTTATTTCCTTGCACCCAGTTCTCAATAATTTTTGCGCTGCTTGAAAATACAGGTTCTGTAGTAATAATAAAATTAGCCAACTTACCAGTTTCTAAAGAACCTACTTGATCATAAACGCCCAACATAGTAGCTGGTGTTTTAGTCAATGCCTCTAAAGCCTTAGTTTCTGATAAACCATTACGAATGGCTTTTCTAAGATTGGCTAAAAATGTTTTGCTATCTTTTAAATCGCTACTACTAATACTAAAAGGCACATTTGCTTTTTCAAACGCCGCTAAATTCGTTGGCGCTAATTCCCAATGTTTCATATCTGCTAAAGAAACAAAACGTGCATCGTTCGGATCTTCCACATCCATCGCTTCTGGAAAGTCTACATTTAATATATAGCTAGCCTTGGTTTTTACTATCTCATCAATTCTTTGATAACCATTGTCACCACCTTTTATAATATATTGTACACCAAACTCATCTCCTAATCTGTCTGCACGAACTGTACTCCACTTATCATCAGCAGCAAAAATTTGAGGAATGTTTTGAGCATTGTTCCAAGCCTCTAAAGAAAGATTAGTGCCTTCACCTGCGGGTTTTGTTTGATACCATTTTGCATCTAAATAAGTTTGACGCAATAAGGCAATGCTTCCCATTAAGCTAGAAGGATAAGATTGTGTAGAAGAACCTTTTTCAAAAGAATAAACCGCTGCGGCCTTTGTTTTAAGAAAGGCTTGATTATTATTTTCAATAGCAAGTGTTACTACTGCACCCGTTCCTCTAGCAATACCATCTTTTACGTGTGTGAATACGGCGCCAAATCCGTTGGCTCTATAATTTTTTGCAGCCGCTTCGTCTGTATCAAATACATCTGAAGCATTTACTTCTGGTTTAATAGCTTGATTCCAGTTATATGCACCTGGCTTATTAGATAAGAATTGTCCAGGACCTCCATAATTGAAAGCGCCTGCTGGTCTTTTTGCTTGACCCGCACCATAATCGGTGAAGGGGTCCACAAAAGAAGGATATATAAATTTACCCTCACAGTTTACCACTACTGCATCTTTTGGTATAGCAACGCTAGTACCTACTGCAATAATTTTTCCTTGTTTAATTAATAGGGTTGCTTTTTCAAGCTTGGTTTTTTCATTTTGAACAATAGTGGCATTCGTAAAAGCATATAAGCCTGTACGAATATCTCTAATTCCATTGATTGGGAAAGACTCCTGTGCGATGGCAGAAACTGCTGTGCACATAAGCAAGGCCCATACATAAATTCGCTTCATGTGATTCTTATTTTAGTTGTAAAGAAAGATACTAAAGCTACTAAAAAGAATTTGTGAAAAAACGGGGAATGGAAGTTTTTTTATGAGCGGGAACCGATGGTTATTTGAACAATTGAACGGGTAATTAGCGTCCAATAAATACCATGAGTATTTGAATATCGCTAGGGTTGACACCACTAATACGACTAGCCTGCCCAATAGTAAGAGGACGAATTTTTTTGAATTTTTGCAGCGCTTCAATAGAGAGGGCTGACAATTTATCGTAATCAAAATTATCCGGAATCATTTTATTTTCAAGCGTTAACATACGATCCACAATTTCTTTTTCTTTCTCTATATAACGCTCGTACTTAATTTGTATTTCAGCTTGTTCTAAATGATCTATCTCTTTATCTACTAATTTTTCTTTTAATTCCGCACAGTTATCTATTACTTGGTTAAGGCTAATATTCGGTCGTAGCAAGAGTTTCGAAGCTTTTTGTTTTTCTGTAATTACCATCGAATCAATACTGGTTAAAAAACCATTCACCTCTTCTGGTATAATAGTTTGATTAGAAAGTATTGTTTTTATATTGGCCACCTCGTTGGTTTTTTCTTCTACCTTGCGTAATCTATCTGCACTTGCAAAACCAAGTTTATGACTTAGTTCTGTTAATCTTAAATCAGCATTGTCTTGTCTTAATAAGGTTCTGAACTCCGCCCTAGAGGTGAACATTCTATAGGGTTCGTTAGTGCCCTTGCTTATAAGATCGTCTATTAAAACACCAATATAGGCGTCAGATCTTTTTAAGATAAGTGGCTCTTTTTCATTAATTTTTAAATGCGCATTTATACCCGCCATAATACCTTGGCAAGCGGCCTCTTCATATCCTGTGGTTCCATTGATTTGCCCTGCGAAATATAAATTGTTGATAGCCTTTGTTTCTAGCGTGTAGGTTAATTGAGTGGGCTGAAAATAATCGTATTCAATGGCATAGCCTGGACGGAACATACGTGCTTTCTCAAAACCAGGAACTCTACGAAGTGCTTCGTATTGTACTTCTTCTGGTAAACTTGTACTAAATCCGTTTACATAGATCTCCACTGTATTCCAGCCCTCTGGCTCTACAAATAATTGATGTCTTTCTCTGTCTGCGAACCTATTAATCTTATCCTCTATACTTGGACAGTATCTCGGACCCACTCCTTCAATACGACCTTGGTACATAGGACTACGATCAAAACCTGTTCTTAATATATCGTGAACCACCGAATCGGTATAGGTAATATGGCATGAACGCTGGTCTTCGGCTTTAATTCTGGGTATATCCATATAAGAGAAGCCTACAATTTCTTCGTCCCCCTTTTGCTCTTCCATCTTTGAATAGTCTAAACTACGACCATCCACCCTTGGAGGTGTTCCGGTTTTAAGTCTGTCCGATTCTAAACCAAAGGAAACCAATTGTTCAGTAATACCTGTGGCGGCTTTTTCAGCTACCCTTCCACCACCAATTTGTTTCTCACCTATATGTATAATTCCGTTTAGGAAGGTTCCGCTTGTAATAATGACTGCATCTGCCTCTATTTTATGACCCAAACTAGTGATGACCCCGCAGGCCTTATAGTTTTTAATGATTAATTCGTTCACTGAATCCTGGTAAAAGTCCACATTGGGGGTGTTTTCTAGCATCTCCCTCCATTTAGAGGCAAACAATTGCCTATCGTTCTGTGCTCTAGGGCTCCACATGGCAGGCCCCTTGCTCTTATTAAGCATTCTAAACTGAATGGTACTTAAGTCGGTGACGATGCCACTATATCCACCCAGGGCATCTATTTCCCTTATTATTTGACCTTTGGCAATTCCGCCCATGGCGGGGTTACAACTCATTTGGGCAATGGTTTGCATATTCATGGTCACCAATAAAACCTTGGAGCCCATATTGGCCGCCGCCGCTGCTGCTTCACAGCCTGCATGGCCGGCACCTACTACTATGACATTGTATTTGGGAAACATATAAGTGTGCAAAGATAAGCCTGTATGGAATACCAAGCAATTCATTTAATAGCAATATTCTATTGGAAATCATGGGTTCTTAGAAAAAACGTCTATTTCTCGACTGGTCGATCGCTTCGCTCACAAGACCAGCTCGGAATAGCATTTTTACATAAACCAAAAATATCTCCCTACCATTCTTGGTCGATCGCTTCGCTCACAAGACCAGCTCGAAACAGCATATTTTCCAAAAACCCGTACCAGCACTTTGATATGTTCCATATGGAACGTTTTCTAAGTTTGAGGTATTAAATTTTAAAGGGGAATGTTCCATATGGAACGTTTTTCATGAGAAAAAGGGATAAAACCCAATTAGGCGATAGACTTTAGGTAGGATTTCAGCCATTTGTCCTCCTGGGCACGCATTTTTTTGATATCTGCAGGCTTTTTGTCCTTGTAACCGCAAAAATGAAGGGCGCCATGGAAAATTACCCTA
>CAIJZF010000129.1 GCA_903825095.1 uncultured Bacteroidota bacterium
AGCAGTAATCCCCTTTTCGTAGGAACGAACTGCGCCGTCTGGAAATTGAATTTGAACCATGTTTTTTATCTATAATATATGTCCGCAAAGGTAACAAATGCGGTTCATATTTTATACATAGCTTTGTAATATGCGCAGCCTAGTTTATTTATTACTCGCTTTTTGCATACCTACCCTGGTTATAGGCCAAGACCTTACTGGGAAATGGAGAGGCTATTTTACACCTAGTAATGAGCTCGATGGTAAAATAGTTACCTATGAAATAGTCATAAAAGAAAATCTAGACCATAGCCTTACAGCGAAAACCTACTCTAAAATTTCAAATAATTTTACAGCCAATGCCATGGCTACAGGAATGCATTCTGAAAATACGCAATTAGTTAGTATTAGAGAAACGCGTTTTGACAAAATGAAATTGGTGGGGAATTTTGAAGCCTGTTTGATGAACAATTTTCTAAGCTACCGAAATTTGAGGGGTTATGAAATTCTAGAAGGTACTTATACAGCTACTAACGAAATTTCTGGGAAAGATTGTGGTGGAGGCAAAGTGTATTTAGAAAAAGAAGGTCCCATTGTAAAAGAGTTTAATGCAAAAACAGCAGTTCCTAAAAATAGTGCTTTAAAAATTATTGAAAAAGAAATTAAACCAAGTTCTCTAAAACAACCAACAGTCGTTAAAGAAGTACTAGCTAAACCAAATCAAAGAAACAAAACACAGAACACTACAACGAAGTCCAATACAATTCAAACAAATTCAATTCAAAATTCTTCTATTCAAAGTTCTACGAACCAAGCTTCTTCTATTCAAACAAGTGCTGCTCCAGCTAGTACAGTTGTGAATACTTTACCAGAGAATACTAAAGCAACTACTGTTAACGAAACGAGTGCTAATGCTAATGCAAATACCAATGCCACTAAGACTTCTGGTCAAATACTGCCCTGGGTTTTAGTAGGTAGAGAAAATAAATTAGTAAAACAAGTGATTGTCAATAGCCCCTCCATTAGTATTGACTTATACGATAATGGCACCATTGACAACGACACTATTATGATTTTTGATAATAAAGTTTTAGTACTTGAAAATAAAAGACTTAGTTACAAAGCCACTCATATTGATGTGAATTTTAATAAAGACAATATTCGTCATGAAATTATTATTGTCGCCCATAATTTAGGTACGGTTCCTCCAAACACTGCACTCATGGTGGTAAAAGATGGCACGAGTAGACAAGAAATATATATTACTTCTACTTTAAGTGTAAATGCGATGATTATTTTTGAACTGAAAAAACCAAGTCCTTAGAATTTTTCTTGCAAGAACTGTTGTGCGGTTATTTCATCTTTTCTATTGGAATGATAAGGATCATTACTTGTTTTATTCCATCCAAACCAAATAAGTCCATCTTCTAGTTTTTCATCCTGTACATTGAAAACATAAATATTCTTTTCTTTAAAACCAATATTGGCTAATAAATTCAGTAATTGAATAGATACCATATGAGTAGCAATATTGATGGCGGGCAAACTTTGTTCAGCCACTAGTCCTTGTAATTCAGCATTAATATTATTGAGCGATTGCTTGGCCTGTTCAAGTAATAAAC
>CAIJZF010000130.1 GCA_903825095.1 uncultured Bacteroidota bacterium
CTTATTCACTTTGAGAAATAAGGGTGTTAAACTTCGTTGTATTGAACTTCCTGAACTTAATACACTTACACTTGGAATATTTGGTTCTGTTGCACAATGGGAAAGAGAACTCATATCCAATAGGACAAAAAATGGATTGGCAGCGTTAAAGGCTAGAGGAGTTAAATTAGGTTCACCTGCAAATCTTACAGTTGATGCTCGTAAAAAGGGGGTTGAATCAATTATTAAAAAAAGGGTTGAAAACGAAAATTGGAAAGTAGCAAAAATGTTTATTGAGCACTTCCAAATGAAATATGGATATATAAACTACACCAAAATATCTAATGAGCTGAATATCATTGGATATAAAACAAGGAACGGAAAACTCTTTAATCCTTCAACCATTAGAAGATTGAGTTTATTAAGTTAAGCTCAAGCAGTATTTCTTAAAATTTTTGTTAAAACTATAAATTTAGTTGTAAAACTAAAAAATTAGTTATAGGTTTGTTTTCATAAATCAAAAACGATGAGTAAACCATTAACAAAAGCTGAGGAACAAGTTATGCAGGTGCTTTGGAAATTAGAATCTGCCTATCTAAAGGACATTATAGATGAAATGCCATCACCTAAGCCACACAATAATACAATTGCGACTATCATTAAAATCTTAATTGACAAAGGATATATTAACCATGAGGTACATGGAAGGGTTCATTGTTATGCTCCAGTTATTAGTAAAGAAGAATATTCTTCGTCTAGCATCAAAACATTGGTGGAAGGGTATTTTGAGGGTTCTTTTGCTGATGTAGTTTCCTTTATGGTAAAACAGAAGGACTTAAAAGTTGCTGATTTAGAATTACTCCTTCAAGAAATTAAAAAGAAAAAATAACTATCATGATTACAATTCTATTTTATTTATTGAAAGTAGTTTTATGTAGTGCTTTATTATACACTTACTACTGGTTTGTATTAAGAAACAAGCAGTTTCATCAGTACAATAGGTTTTATTTAATGGGTATATCTGTTTTTTCATGGCTTGTTCCTTTTATTAAAATTGATATTATAAAGGAACAAGTAGTTGCGGCACCTAAGGTTTTGAATTTCGTTGATTTAATTGCTGATAAGAATAGTAGCATAGAACAAGACGTTATTGTAAAAAATTCTCAGTTTACATGGGATAATATTGTGTTAATTATAGCAATTAGTATATCACTTTTATTAATTATTAAGTTTATAAAATCGTTGTGGAATGTAAGAAAATTGATAAAGGTATATCCAATGAAAAAGTTAGCAAATCTGTACCTAGTGATGACAGATGTTAAAGGAACTCCCTTCTCTTTCTTCAAATATATATTTTGGAACACCTCTATTGATTTAAATGGCGAAGTGGGGAAGAAGATTTTAGCACACGAAGTAGCTCATATTGAAGAAAACCATTCATTTGATAAGCTCTTGATTGAATTGCAGTTAATAATAGGTTGGTTTAATCCAATTACATGGTTAATTAGGAATGAATTGTATTTGATACATGAATTCATTGCAGATCAAAAATCTATTCAAAATAACGATACGAGTGTTTTAGCGGAGTTGTTATTGGCGTCTGCTTATCCCTCACAACAACATATATTATCAAATTCATTTTTCTTTTCACCAATTAAACGTAGAATCCAAATGTTTACAAAAACAAACACAAAATATAGTTATCTGAGAAGATTGACTATATTACCAATCATGGCTGCGACTGTATTACTATTTGCATTTAGAAATGGTAATCTTGATTCAAAGCCAATTATTAAATTAGATAAACAGTATACCAAGGTCACTTATGCTGATCATGGTGGCAAAGACCTTGGCGCAAGTGCAGCAGATGGTACAAATGTTATTCAAGAAAAAGTTTTAAATGAATTACAAAACAAGGATCAACAACCTAAAAAACAGAATAATAACTTAATTACTAAAGGAAACTCAAGATTTCTTATGAATAATCAAACTAAGAAACAAGGGGAATTAAATAAGGTAGTTGTTGTTAGTTATAAAGGTGATACCTCATTTGATCCTCCTGGGAAGCAATTCATGACTGTTATGATTCCACCAGTTTTTAGTAATGTTGAAAATGGTTGGGAAAAATATTTAGAAAGAACTTTAGATAGAGATTTGCTCAAAAGAAAAAAAGCACCTACGGGTAGATATTTTGTCAAAGTAAATTTTGATATTGACCAGCAGGGGAAAGTAGTCAATGTGAAAGCGTTTAATGACCCTGGATATGGAACATCACAAGAAGCAGTTAGAATTATTGAGAGTTCACCTACTTGGACTCCTGCAATTCAAAATGGTTCTAAAGTGAAATATTCTTTATCGCAAATAGTTGAATTTGTGCTAGCAGAAAAAAAATAAAAATTTGATTAGGTATTCATCACTATGTCAGTTGTTCTACCAGATGAGACGATTTCCACTTTCCCGATTATTCCCGAAAGTTCCTAGCACTTGAAAACCCTTGCCTTACTGCAAGGGTTTTTTAGTATCAATTATTTAATTGTACTTTTGAATTTATCAATCTGCTACACACTTTTGCTACACACTTTACAAAAATCCAACCGATTATGAAATAGGGTAAAAACAAAAACCCTTGATAGACAAGGGTTTTAATAAAAAAGTGGTCCCGCCCAGAATCGGACTGGGATCTAGTGTTTAGGAAACACCTATTCTACCTTCATTAATTTTACTGGAAGTAGTATGGAGGCATGTGCTAACCATTGCGCTAACTAAACCATAAAAAACCCCACATTTCCCCTTTCTGCGCTAGTTTCAATTTAACTACTATAAACTTGGTCAAGAAGCAATAAACGCCTATCTTTGCCGTCCAAACATCGCGAGGTAGAGCAGCGGTAGCTCGTCGGGCTCATAACCCGAAGGTC
>CAIJZF010000131.1 GCA_903825095.1 uncultured Bacteroidota bacterium
CTAGATACACCCACTAATTCCCAGAACATATACACTTGGAAAATATTAACAGATAATATTAAACCCAACATAGAGAAGGTAAATAGTGATAAGAAAGCGTAGTAAGTAGCAAAGCGCTCTTCCCCTTTCATGTAACCTAAACTAAATACATGCACCATTAAAGAAACAGAAGTCACTACTATAAGCATCATCACAGAAATGGGGTCAACTATCACTCCCATATCAATAGAGACATTGGGGCTAAACTCCAACCAAGTATATTTTAAAGCAATAATTTTTTGGTAAATGCCATTTACTTTTCCATCTACAAAGAAATATTGCTTTGCAGCTACAAAAGAAAGAATCGTAGAGGTAAGCAAAGAAGCAGTAGAAATAATACCTGCTGTTTTAGCAAAGTATTTGCGTCCGAATAAACCTAGTACTACAAAAGTAGCTAGAGGTAATAAAGGAATCCAAAGTATATATAAGTAGTTTGACATAATTAAAATTTCATTTCTGTTGCATCGTCTACATCAATAGATTGATGACTGCGATATAAATTAATGATAATGGCAATGGCCACCGCCGCTTCCGCTGCTGCAATGGTGATGATAAATAAAGAAAAGAATAAACCATCTAGTTTATCGGGGAATAAATATTTATTAAAAGCAACAAAATTAATATTCACGCTATTAAGCATAAGTTCAATAGACATTAACATAGTAATTAAGTTTCTTCTTGTAAATAAACCATACATGCCTATAAAAAATAGGGCAGTGCTTAGAAAAAGTATATGGGTTAAGGGTACTTCATTCATAGTATTAATCCTCCTTTTTGTTTAGGTGAACAATCTCGGCACTTGTAGGCTTCATGGCAATTACAATACAGCCTACCATGGCAGCTAATAATAACATACTCACTACCTCAAAAGGTAAAATAAAACCATGTGAAGTAGTGCTTAGCATTTGAGTACCAATTTCACTTACACTGGTATTAAAAGGTTGTGCCGATATAGTATTGAATCCGTAATGATTGATTAAATTAAAAGTAAAAGCAGTGCCTAGCAAAGCAGCCAATGCTGAAAAAATAATTTTGCTCGTTGCAGGCTTAGCCATTTCCTTACCCGATTGTTGGGTTAAGAAAATAGAGAAGATAATTAAGACTACAATTCCTCCTACATACACCACAATTTGAATGGCTGCAATAAATTCTACTTGCATCCAAAAATAAAGTGCTGCAATACCGACTAAAGAAAATAACAACCAAATGGCTGATCGAAATATTTTAAGTGTAGTCACCGCTAATAATGCTGCACCTAATATAAGTGTAGCAATGGCGTAAAATATGATGGCTGATGTATTCATTATTCTATTCCCTCCCTTATTTTAGATCCTGGTTGATTTAATACTTTGGTTAATTTGGTTCTATCAAAAACGCTGTGTTCAAAATTAGGCGCCATTTTAATCGCGTCACTTGGGCAGGCTACCACGCATAAATTACACATGGTGCATAGCTCTAATCTATACACTAAAGCGTCAATGGCTTTTTTCTTTTTGCCTTCTGGGGATACTTCAAACTTGGTCACTACTTTAATAGTGCCATTCGGACATGCTAGTTCACAAGCTGTACAACCGGTACAAGCATGTTCGTTTTGCGCGTCATGCGGCATGACTACTTCGCCTTTGAACCTTTCTGACATTAATAAAGTGGCACGGTTGTCGGGGTACTGCTCTGTAATAATTTCTTTAGGGTGCACAAAGTAATAACCTGTTTTACGCATTCCTTTTAACAAAGAACTTACGCCGTTCACTACATCTGCTATATATTCTTTCAAAAACATTTTCTAAATTATTTAATATTAAAAATGCCAACCTAGTATCGCAATAATGGCTACTAATAAAAGGTTAAACAAACTTATCGGTAATAAATATTTCCATTCTAAATTCAATAATTGATCTACGCGCAATCTTGGGAAGGTCCATCTAAACCACATAATCAAAAAGATCAAGAAAAATGTTTTTCCCATAAACCAAACCGAAGAGGGGATATAATCCATGATATGATTGAATGCTGCCCAGTTACCAATATGTAGTGGCATCCATCCGCCAAAAAATAAAGTGGCACCAATGGCACA
>CAIJZF010000132.1 GCA_903825095.1 uncultured Bacteroidota bacterium
ATTCGATTAAATATTTTGCTGAGTAATTTTAAAATGTTTCAGCAAATTAGTTATATACCTGCCTTCACTTATATTATTTTAACAGCCATGTTCCCTTATTGGGATGTTATAAGCGCAGGTTTAATTGCGAATTCATTGGTTATTTGGATACTAGTAAAATTACTTCGCTTATACGATCAAAATCAACCCAAAACCTTAGAATTTAATATTGGTTTAATTGTAGGCATATCTATAATATTATATGAACCCATTGCTATTTTAATACCCGTTGTTTTATTTGCTTTGTTAATTATCAGGCCTTTTAAATTGGCAGAATGGTTGGTATTAATAATGGGCATAGTACTTCCCTTTTACTTTATTTTTACCTATGTTTTTTTAACAGGGAATATTAACGACTTCAGACAATTTTTACCCAAATTGGATTGGAAAAATCCTTTGGTTCAGCCTAGTTTCAATGTTATTTTGGCCTTAATTGTAATGGGTGTTCAATTAATAGCTGGCTTTTTTTATTGGAATGAACAGCAGGCTCGCTTTATCATTCAGGTAAGAAAATACTGGGGTGTATTTTTTCTACTTCTAATACTAACTTTTTTTCAACCCATCCTTTTTTCTGTACAGGCCTTATATGCCTCCGCTATTGTCATAGCGCCCTTGGCTAGTTTTATCAGTTTTGGCTTTGCTACACCCAAAAGACTGCTCATACCCAATCTCTTATTTTGGGCGGGGGCAGCGGTTATTGTGTATAACCACCTTGGCTAAGTGAAGAATTTAACCTCGTCTTTTTAAGGGTTTTTGGTACCTTTGGCACTTAGTTTTAAGCATTAAAAAATTTAGCTATGAAGTTTGGCGTATTAGTATTCCCGGGATCAAATTGTGATAGAGATATGCAAGATGCATTAGAAAAAGATTTAGGCTATCCCGTTGAAATGTTATGGCATAAGGACAGCGATCTTTCTCATTTCACCACAGACGATTGTATTGTGCTGCCAGGAGGTTTTTCTTATGGAGACTATTTGCGTTGTGGAGCCATTGCTAAATTTAGTCCTATGATGAAATCGGTGATTGAGTTTGCGAATAAAGGCGGAAAAGTATTAGGGGTTTGTAATGGCTTTCAAATTTTATGCGAGAGTGGTTTATTACCTGGCGCTTTATTACAAAATGCGAACCAACAGTTTATTTGTAAAAATGTTTTTATTAAAACAGATAAAAGTGAAGCTTTGCAAATTCCTATAGCACATGGCGAAGGAAGGTATTATGCAGACGAAGCTACTTTAACGCATTTAGAAAAAAACAATCAAATATTATTTCGTTACTGCGATGAAAAAGGAGAAGTAGGCGGTACTGCGAATCCAAATGGGTCTACTATGGATATCGCAGGTATCTGTAATGATAAACGTAATGTATTTGGTATGATGCCGCATCCAGAGCGTGCTACCTCTAATGCTTTAAGTAATATAGATGGTAAAAAAGTATTTGAAATACTGGGATTGAAAAATTAGGTTGGAAAGTTTTTTGAATTGAGTTTTAACAATGTAGAATAATGAAAATGAAAAAATTAATTGTCTTGTTTTGTGCTCTAGTATTTGCATTGAATGTAAATGCACAAAAACCTAATCCGGTAAAATGGAGTTTTACGGCTGTTAAAAAATCTGACAAACAATACGATATAGTTGCCACTGCCACTATTGATGCACCTTGGCATATGTATTCTCAGTTTGTAAGTGGCGGCCCTATTCCTACTCATTTTACTTTTAGTAAAAACCCTTTAATTCAATTAACGGGTAAAACTAAGGAGAATGGGAAATTGCAAAAAATGTATGATAAAAATTTCAAAACAGAGCTAAGCTTTTTTAGTGACAAAGTTGAATTTGTACAAACAGTTAATTTAAAAGTAGCTAGCAAGACTAATTTAGTGGGTTTGGTTGAATATAGTATTTGCAACGATGATCGTTGTTTGCCTCCAGCAAAGGTTGCTTTTGAAGTAGCTTTGAATTAATCTAATTTTAATAATTCTATTTTGAATAAAATACTTGTCTGCTTTGTATTTTTAATAACTGCACTTACTGGGCTTCAATTGCAAGCACAAGCTCCCATTACTATTACTGCAAAGGCAGTTGTTCTAAATGATAGTAGCTATTTAGTTAAGGCGAATGTTCAAATAAAAGAAGGTTGGCATGTATATGGAACAAATCCAGATGGTTTAAATGCACCTGAAATAAGTTCGAAAATTGAAACGGCAAAATTTCAAGACAAAGCAGTTTTTTCTATTAAGCCTATCCAAGAAAAAGATATATTATTCACAAAGGCCTTTATATTCAATAAGCCATTTGATCTATCCCAAAATATAATCATTAAAGGTTTTCAGCCCGATAGTTTGCAACTATTAATGGTCTTAAATGTGGCCAAGGCCGATTCTTTTTTGAGTTTAGAAATTCCTTTTTCAGTGGCACTTGCCAATGGGAAAAAAGTAGCAGGGTTTCAAATTCTTTTACCCGCAACGGCTACTCAAGCTCCTGCAAATGCCTGTGGTGCTGAGGCGGCTACAACCAATACTAGTTCAAGTCCTTGGGAATTATTATTACTTGGTTTTTTAGGTGGGTTAATTGCCTTAATTACCCCATGTGTATTTCCAATGATACCCGTAACGGTTTCATTTTTTACCAAGCGTTCTAAAACTAGAAAGCAAGGTATTAAAAAAGGTTTACTTTATGGCCTAAGTATATTTTTAATTTATGTTTTAGCCAGTTTACCCTTTCATGTTCTAGGTAATGTACAACCAGAAATTTTTAATAGTATTTCAACCAACCCTTGGTTAAATATTATTTTCTTTATCATATTTATCTTTTTCAGTATTTCCTTTTTTGGATTTTTTGAAATTAGTTTGCCTAGTGGCATTGCCAATAAGGCCGATTCCAAAAGCGGATTGGGTAGTATTGCAGGTATATTCTTCATGGCTATTACTTTAGCCATTGTTTCTTTTTCATGCACAGGACCTATTCTAGGAACCTTACTAGTAGGCTCTTTACAAGGAGGTGCTTGGGCATTAACTTATGGCATGGCCGGTTTTGGTTTAGCCTTAGCCCTGCCTTTTTCTTTATTTGCCATCTTCCCTCAATGGTTACAAAGTTTACCTAAATCGGGTGGGTGGTTAGATACGGTGAAAAAAGTATTGGCCTTTTTAGAATTAGCC